>NZ_JBSKHT010000025.1:0-81566 GCF_057128745.1 Pseudomonas rosaeacicularis | reverse complement strand
ACAACACGGCTTCACGACGACTCAGCACGCCTTTGGGAGTGGTGTGCAAGCGTAAGGCGCCAAGCGGCTCACGAAACACTTGGCCGAGATCGAGCAACTCGCCCGGCGTTGGCTGCCAGCGCACCTTACGTGCTGCCTTGGCGTTATTCATCGAATGCTCCTGCGCAACGTCATATTCAGTATTCAAGTGCCCGCATCGCAACGGGGCTGATCGCCGACAGGCCTTTGTGCTAGCGAACCCCGCTGCCAGACGACGTCAACGCAACTCGATCTCGTCCTTGATCGCCCACGCCTGTTGCAGTGGGAGCGGATCGATCCAGCTGTCGATGTCGAAGTCCTTGTCGATGAATCCTTCGGCCAGCAGAAAATCCTTTTGCCGACGCAGGCCTTCGACATACACCTCGGACAGCTTGGGTTCGAATGACAAATGCAGCTGACTACCGAACGCCAGCAAAACGCTTTCTTCATCCGTTGCGGTTTCAGCGGCGATGGTGGTCACGACTTCCTGTGGATGCTCGCTGGCCCACTCGTACGTCTTCAACAGCACGGCGAGGTATCGCGCCACGATTTCTGGCGAGTCGATCAGGGTCTGGCGATCCACTGTGATCGGCCGTGGAGAACCTGCGCTCAGGCGCAGCAGCGGATCTTCCTGCTCGTTGATATTGATGATTGGCCGCAACCCTTGAGCCAGCGCCCGGGCGCTGCCCGCACCTTTGATGAAAATCGCGTCTACGGTGCCATTGAGCAATGCCAGGGTTGGAATGGCGTGGTGGTCTTCACGGGTTTTCGTGACTTCTTTGAGGTCCCACTCCGGTGCCGCAATATCGACGAACTCAACGTCATCACGGGACACGCCGCCCAGGTGCAACGCGGTCAACAGCCCGCGCAGACCTTCCGCGCGCCCGACGTCCACCAGATCGCTGGCAGCCTTGCGCACCACCCCGAGCTTGCGACCGCGCAGGTCAGCGACGGTCTTGATATCGCTGTCGCCGCGCACGAACACGAGTTGCTCCTCATCGACCCACGTGATGCCGACCACTACGGTGTCCTGGCCTTGCGCCCGCGCCCAGATCGGCGGCACGTTACCGCCCTCACGGAAGCTGCCCGCCAGACTGTGGCGAAAATGGGATTCACGCACCGCGCGATCCTGTGAGGCGCGGATCGAATCCAGGGTAATGCCGTGACGTGCGAACTCGTTTTGCAGCCAGTGTTTGTGCTGAGCGATGCCGGACGTGGTCGGCACTGGGCAGCGGGTGTACCAGATGGTGGTAGGTGCGGTTTCGTTTGAGGTCTGTGATATTTCTTTAAGCAGTGCTTCGGACATGGGGTCACACTCCTGAATGGGTTCGCTTGGCGATAAAAAAAGGCAAAGCCCGACACGCAGTCAGGTGGTTGTTGGGATAAAGGCAATCGTCGGCGTGCCGGTGTCGCTGGCCGACCGGAAAACAGGGGCCGCAGGCTTTTCCCGGGGCGGCTTGACGCGGACCAGACTCAGCTCGACCACCGTGTCATGTAGCGCAAGCTTGGGCTTGGCCGGTTCGATGCGGATGCCGTCGTGCAGCGGCACGGTGCAGGCGAGTTTGACTTCGCCGTCGATGCGCATCGCACACAGCTTGCACAGCCCGCGCCGGCAGGACAGCGAGTAACCCAGATTCGGTTCGAACACCCGCTGCGCGTATTGCAGCGCGGTGCTGACCGACGCGCCTTCCCAACTATCGATGCCCAGGCCCAAACCTGCCGGGGGCGGCAGTTGCACATCCAGTTGCCGGAATTGGCCTTCGCGGAACAGCGTCAGGTGCATCAGCATTTAAAACTCCTGAAAGAAAAATCGCTCATGGCCGCGCCAGAAAAGGAAAAGCGACTGGCACCGTATGACGTGCCAGCGCACCTGCATTCAGGCTCACCAATGAATGGCTCAATACCCCGCTATGTGCGCCTTTGTGGTCGTGGCGTTGGTGCGCGCCGATAGAATGATCGCGCCCGGAAGCGCCGAGCAGCGCCGATTCGATAACGGTAAAAGCAGCCTGACACTCAAGTGCATCGCTCCAGTCACGGTTCCACATGCGGTCCCGGGTGCGACACGCCAATTTCGGCAGCACATCGTTTTTCAGCGTGGCCAGCGTTGTTAGCCCCTCGTCCAGAGCTTGGGCAGTGCGTACCGGACCGAGGGATTTTTCGGCGAGCTGAGACAGCGTTTCCTTGAGCTCGAACGGCGCGATCCCGTGCGTGCGTTCGAAGGGCGAAACGGTGACGGCGAACGCCGCGTCAGCGTTGTCGGCCAGACGATCCTGAGACCTGCGCTGCAATGCATCCAGCGCTGCCGCCTGACCGGCAATCCGCCCTTGCACCAACACCTGCGCCCCGGCGTTGCCGGATAGCCGGTTCGCGCCGTGTAGCGCCCCGGTCACTTCACCGCAGGCGAACAATCCCGGCACACCGGTCCAGGCGCCCGGATCAACGCGCACGCCGCCCAGGGAAAAATGCGCGGCAGGGGCGACTTCGATGGCATAGCCCTGCTTGATGCGCTCCACCAATGGCGTCATATCAAAACCTTCCCACTGCCAACCGGCGCTGATGGAACGCGACGAGGCCGGGAAGTTGTCGATGATGTCGTTGGGCAGGTGTTTCCAGGACAGGTACACGCCGCCATTGGGACTGCCCCGTCCTTCGTAGACTTCAGTGGCGCAGGCCGCCGACACCATGTCGCGGGTTGCCAACTCCATGCGCGCCGGGTCCCAGCGCGCCATGAAGCGTTCGCCGAAGCGATTCATCAGCCAGGCATGTACGCCACTCTGCGGGCCGAGAATCCAGGGGAATTGCAGGCCGCGCCAAATCGCCGGGGCGGCCAGGCAGCACGGCAAAAACTGCATCATCTCCATGTCGATCAGCGTAGCGCCCGCCTCCACCGCCATGCGCTGTCCCTCCCCCGACAGTTCCTCGGGCGCGGTGCGCAGGCTCCAGTTGGACGTCGCGCCGCCGGTGGCGAGCACCATGCTGTGGCCAAACAGGCTTTCAACCACCCCGGTACGCCTATCCAGCCCGAGGACGCCAATCACCGCACCGTCGCGACGCAGCAATTGGGTGGACTGAAAGTCCTCACGAAAGCTGACGCCTGCCTGCACCGCAATCCGCGTCAACGCGCGCTGCATGTCGACACCGCTAATGTGCACGCCTCGCCCACTGCTGTGACCGGGCGCGCGGCGATTGACGGTAAATTTGATACCCCAGTCCACCAGGCGATTCAGCTCCGAACCAATACCGGTGACCATACTTTCGACCAGGCGCTGATCGTTGAGCCATGAACCGGCGGTGATGGTGTCCTGCAAAAACCGTTCTTCGGTATCGCTGGCGTCGGCCTCAAGCCCCATCGCCCGCAGGCTTTCACCGGCAATCGATACCCCGCCACCGGAGGTAATCGTCGCGCCGCTGCGACCGACCAACCCTTTGTTGACAACCAGCACCAAGGCCCCGGCCTGCCGAGCATGAAACGCCGCCACCAGACCCGCCGCGCCACCGCCCAGCACTATCACGTCCCACGGGGTGGACAACTCAGACATGCAGCCAGCCCTCGACCGAAAAGTCGTGATCGATGAAACCTTCTCGCAGCAGGAAGTGCTTGAACGTGTCGATGGCTTCGACACCGGGTGCGTCCAGGGAGGTGCCGAATTTCAGGTGCAGCTCAGGTCCGAAGGCGGCCTCGACGGACTCTTCAGAGACGCCTATTTCCTGTGCGACGAAGCGTCGGGTCTGATCAGGGTTTTGCGCTGCCCATTGCCCGGCTTCACGCACCGACGCCAGCAGTGCCTGCACAAGGTCCGGCCGTTCGCGGGACAGCGTACCGTCCACCGTCAACAAGCGCGGGGTGCCATTGTTGATGCGGATGGCGGCGTCACTGTGATTACCGGTTTCGCTGAGGATGATCGCGCCAAACTGGTGAGCGACGCTCAGGCCTTCCGCGCCCTTGACGAAGAACGCATCGATCTCGCCCTTGATCAGCTGAGTGATCTCTGCGGCATAGGGCAAGCGGCGCTTGATTTCGGCGGGATACCCCTGGGTTGAGGCGCCTAACTGCGGGGCCTGGGTAACGATATCGACGAAGGTCACACGCTCACGAGGAATACCCGCCGCATCAAGCGTCGACAGCAAACCCTTGAGTGACGTCGCACGCTGGAAGTCGATGATGCCGGGCGGTTGCCGGGGCAGGCCTAGACGCTTGCCAGCCAGATCCGATGCATCACGCAGCCCTGATGACGGCAAAGTAATCACGGCCTGGAATTCGTCGATCCAGTTGATCCCGACAAGTCGCGTATCGCGTCCACTGGCGCGAGCGTGAATCGGCGGGATGTTGCCGCCCTGACGAAATGACCAGGGTTGCGAGTGATCGAAATGGCTGGCGCGGACCTTTTCGTCGGTCGAGCTATGCAGTGACTGCAGCCCGACCGAATGCCGCGAGAGCGCCGTTTCCAGAACTCCCAACTTCACCGCCAGACCGAGGGGTGTCGGCGTCGGGCAGCGGGTGTACCAGAGACTAAGGTCCGTCATGGGTGGGCGCCATTCAATAAAATGAGTGCGTAAACAGTCACGGCAGGTCCCGCTAAAGCGGCCTGAGCTGCAACTATCAAACTATTATTAATGGCGGACGTGGTCGCACGACATTGATGAGATACTTAATAACGTTTCAACTAACTAATAATCCAACGCCCCGCGCGAGGTACAGCGAGTGTAATGGAAACTAATTTCGTCCACATAGATCGTTACGTTCTGAGTTTATGACGGGGCGCTGATTGACAGTACGCAGTTGATTGAGCAGCCTGTGCGCCGAAATCAAACACTGCGGACAACGAAACCCGAAAGTGTTGCTGGCTCAACAGCAGTTCAACAATAGTGGTTAATACCGCAACTCTTATTGTCTCGTATCGCCTGCCGGATATATTGATTAAATGTCTGCCCTCACGCTGTGGTTGGATAACTTCGCCCCCTTGCGATCTGCGCCGACCCGCATTTATCTGTCGGGACAGGCGGTTTCCATGATCGGCATCTGGTTGCAGCAGACCGCCATGGCGCTACTGGTCTATCAACTGTCCGGCGGGCAGGCTTTTGCGCTTGGGATCAGCGCGCTCTGTTCGAGCGTGCCAATCCTGTTGTTCAGCATGTTCACCGGCGGCCTGGCGGATCGCTACGACCGCCGCAAGATGTTGATTGGCTGTCATCTGCTGGAAATCGTGCTGACCTTCATCATTGCCGCGATGATTCACACCGAGCAGGTACAACTGAGCCATCTGTTTGTGTTCGCCTTTCTGATGGGGTGCGTCAACTCGGTGTACTTCCCGACGCAGCAAGCCTTTCTGTTCGATCTGGCGGGCCTGGACAATATCCGCAAGCTGATCAGCATCAACTCGATGATCCTCAATGTCTGCCGCACGCTGGGCCCGACCCTGGCCGGTTATCTGGTGGCCCAGGTGGGAATGTCTGCAGCGTTCTGGGCCAACGGCTTTTCATGCTGGGTGGTGATTATTTCTCTGCTGTCGCTGCATGCCATCCCGCAGACCCTCCCCAATGCCAGCGAGCAGGCGACTTTGGGCCAAGCCCTCCGGCACATTCGCGACACCCTGACCTTGCGCAATATCTACATTTGCTGCGCGGCGTTGACCATGTTTGGCCTAGGGACCCTGGCACTGCTCCCCGCCGTGGCGCATGGAGATCCGCAACGCACCGGCCTGTTGCTAGCGGCGGCTGCGTCCGGTTCATTGGTGTACGCGTTTTTTCTGTCGCCGGTGATCAGCCACATCAAGCGCATGGGCCTGACGCTGTCGTTGACGCTGATCTGGATGGGCGCGTGGCTGGTGGTGTCAGCGCTAACGCAGTGGCTGTTTTTGCAGTTGATCGCGCTGTTTATGTTCGGGCTTGCAACGTCGCAGGCCATGGTGACCTGTACCAGCATGGTGCAAATTCTCTCGCCGCCGGCCATGCGCGGACGATTAATGGGGTTGTTCAGCATCATTGGCTTTGGTTTGCAGCCGTTGGCAACGCTGATCGGTGGCTACATGGCCGATCGCCTGGGAGTGGCCACCACCATTGCCTTGTGGGGTCTGGTGGCAGTCACCATTGCCAGCCTGCTTCTGGCACAACCGCAGTGGCGCGGCTGGAACCTGGCAAAAACCTGAGTGCGGGTTGCGTCGCCGCCTGCCCGGTCCTCATGTTCGCTGCAAGCGCAAACCCCAGTAGGAGCGAACTTGTTCGCGAAGCGTCATGCCTGACACACCGCATCAAGCGCTCGCCAACAAGTTGGCTCCTATAGAGGGACCGTTCCCGAACGCGCGGGAACGATGGTGATCGGCGCATTAAACCCGCGATTTACGGCCGGCAAACGGGTGGCTTGGGTCGTTGTAACCCGGTGTCGATGAATGCCCGGTGATGACCAGATCGTCGATGAACGCTTCATCTTCTGCGGTGAACGCGTAATTCAGCGCCGGTACGTAGTCATTCCATTGCTCTTCGGTACGCGGCCCGGCGATGGCGGAGGTGATGAGCTGGTTGTTCAGCACCCAGGCCAGTGCAAACTGCCCCGGCGTAATGCCCCGGGCCTGGGCGTGATCCTTGACGCGCTGCGCCAGGTTCAACGACTCCGGACGCCATTCGGTCTGCTGCAGACGCTTGTCGTTGCGACCGGCACGTGTGCCCTCGGACGGCGGCTGGTTCGGGTCGTATTTAGCGGTCAGTACGCCACGGGCCAGCGGGCTGTAGGACACCACTCCAATGCCGTAGTACTCGGCAGCCGGCAAATGCTCGTTTTCAATCTGACGGTTGGCCAGGTTATACAACGGCTGGCTCGCCGCCGGACGCTCGATCCCCAGCAAATCCGCAGTGCGGCTGAACTCTGCCAGCTTCCAGCCACGGTGGTTGGACAGGCCATAGGAGCGGATCTTGCCCGCGCGGATCAGGTCCGACAACGCGCGCAAGGTTTCTTCAACCGGCGTGCTGTGGTCTTCGCGGTGTAAATAAAACAGGTCGATGTAATCAGTGTTCAAGCGCTTGAGGCTCGCATCCACGGACTGGATCACGTTGTTGCGCGAGGCGCCTCGATCGTTCGGGCCCATAGCGCCAGGGTTGGGGTTGACGAACTTGGTCGACAACACCCACTGCGAACGGCGCTCGGCTATAAGCCGCCCGACTGTTTCCTCGGAGGCCCCGCCGTTGTAACCGTTGGCAGTGTCGATGAAGTTGATGCCCTGCTCATACGCCTTGTCGACAATGCGTTTGGCAACGCTGTCGTCGGTCTGCCCGCCGAACATCATGGTGCCCAGGGTAATGGGCGAGACCTTGATGCCGTTGCGGCCCAGATTTCGGTACTCGATAGCGCTCATATTCACTCCCTTAATGGTTTTTCATCGTTTATTGAAAGCAACACAACTAAATCGCAAAACGCGACAGCAACATGGCCACCGGCAGTTCCTGCCAGGCCGAATCGGCATAGGGCACGGTTTCTTCGTCAGCCACCGAGTAACGGGGCACGGGCACCGAGCCAATCAGTTTTTGGGTGTAAGCATGGCGGGCGTTTTTCCAGATCGCGTCATGGGCGCCCTCCTCGACAATCTTGCCGTCGTGCATCACCAGCACGCGATCGGCCATGTACTTGACCACCGACAGATCGTGGGAAATGAACAGGTACGACAGGCCGAATTCCTGCTTGAGGTCGGCGAGAAGATTGAGAATCTGCGCGCGCACCGACACATCCAGCGAAGACACCGCTTCGTCGAGAATCACCAGCGATGGCCGCAGGATCAATGCCCGCGCCACGCCGATGCGCTGCCGTTGGCCGCCGGAAAATTCGTGGGGGTATTTCCACACCGCTGAGGCTGGCAGCCCCACTCGATGAATGATGTCGAAGATGCGCTGACTGCGAGTCTGCGCCTCTTTTTCGCCGTGGTTTCTCAGCACGCCGTCGAGGATGCGGTACACGCTGTGCTTGGGGTTGAGCGATCCATAGGGGTCCTGAAACACCATTTGCACAAATGGCCTGTGTGTACGCAGCTGTTTCTCGGATAAATGAGCGATATCGGTGCCATTGAGCAGGATCTGCCCGGCACTTGAGCGGATCAGGCCCAAAATGGTTTTGCTCAGCGTCGACTTGCCGCAGCCGGACTCACCCACCAGGCCAAGCGTCTCGCCGGGCCGTATCTGGAACGACACATCATCGACCGCCGTCACGACGCCCTGACTGCTCTTGTATTCGGTGCGCAGGTTGCGCACCTCCAGAATTGGCCGGTCGAGCGCCCCGGTGTGGGCGTCACGGGTAGTGAAATAGCGCGGATGGCTGTGCAGATCGAACTCGATGATGCCGCTGTTGCCCTTTCGCACGTTGATTTCCGGCAGCGAGGCATTGGCGTAGTGGGAGTCGGTGTCGAGCCGCAGGGACGCACCCAGCAATCCTTTGGTGTACGGGTGCTGCGGCGCGGTGAAGATCGCTTCCGTGGTGCCGGACTCGACGATCAGGCCGTCGTACATCACCGCCACCCGATCCGCCCACTGGCCGACGACGCCCAGGTCATGGGTAATCAGCAGCAGGCCCATGGCGTACTCTTCGCTCAGCTCCTTGAGCAATTGCAGAATGTGCGCCTGCACCGTGACGTCCAGCGCGGTGGTCGGTTCGTCGGCGATCAGCAGGCGCGGGTTACACGCCACGGCAATGGCGATCATCACCCGCTGGCGCTGCCCGCCCGACAGATTGTGCGGGAAGTCATCCAGACGCGCCGCCGCGTTGGGAATGCGCACTTTCTTTAACAGGCTCAGGGCTTCGATGCGTGCGTCTTTACGCGAAAGACCACGATGGCGACGCAACACTTCGCCGATCTGCTCGCCCACGCTGAGCACCGGATTGAGCGAGGTCATCGGGTCCTGAAAGACCATGGAAATATCGTTGCCGCGCAGCCCGCGCATCACCGGATCGCTGATCACCGACAAGTCCAGCCCGTCGAAATCCACCTTGCCCGAGATCCCGGCCCGCCCACCCAGCAAGCGCATGATGGCCATGGCCGTGGTGGATTTACCGCAACCGGACTCGCCCACCAGCGCCAGGGTTTCACCGCGGGCCACCGTAAAACTAACGCCTTTGACGGCCTGATAGTCGCCGTAATTGACCCGCAGATCGGAAACGCTCAGCAGCGGCTGACTGTGGTCATCGATATTGGCTACAGCGTTCATGCTGTTCTCCCGCGCAGTCTTGGGTTCAGGGCGCTGATCAGGGCGTCACCCACCAGATTCAGACTAAAAACAGTGATGACCAGCGTCAGGCCGGGGATCGCGGTGAGGTACAGCGCGCTGCGCAGCATGTCCCGACCGCTGCCGATCATGCTGCCCCAGCTGATTTTGTTCGGATCGCCCACGCCCAGGAACGACAGCGAGGATTCGGTGAGAATCGCCGACGCCACGATCACCGAAGCGGTGATGATGATCGGCGGCAATGCGTTGGGCAGGACTTCACGAAAGATGATCCAGCGGGTGCTGTAACCCACCGTGCGCGCTGCCAGGACGAAATCGGCACTGAGCAGCGCACGAAACTCGGCCCTTACTAGTCGGGCGACGGTGTCCCAGGACGTCAGACCAATCACCACCGCGATGATGCTGACGGTCGACTGGGTAATTGAGACCACCACCACGACCAGCAAAAACGAGGGGGTGGTCTGGAACAGCTCGATCAGCCAGGTCAGCGCGCGGTCGACCCGTCCGCCGAAATAACCGGCGAGCGCGCCAATCAGGGTGCCTATCAACACGCTGACCAGCGCCGCCGTCACGCCAACCAGCAGCGAAACACGCGCACCGTGGGCCAAGCCTGCCGCCAGATCTCGTCCCAATGCGTCGGTGCCCAGTGGAAACTGCCAGTCTTCGCCGGGTGCCAACAGCGGTTGCGCGGCCATGTCCAGCGGATCGCCGGGGTAGAGATAGCCTGCCGCCAGCGCCACCAGCACGATCAGGGTCAGGACGCTGATGCCCGCCACCGCGCCAGGTGAATGCAACAACGCGTAGGTGATCGGCCAGCGGCTCTGGGGCGAACGCTGTTCTTGGGCCAGCGAATCATCTTCGGTCGACGAACCTTTGCCGGCCGGCGCGAAACGTCCGAGCAACGTCGCATTCAGCTGTTGGCGCCATGAGCTGTCCGGCAGGCCGACCGGTGCAGAAGGCGCGCGGTCGAGAATCGGGTTGGGGGTGTGGGCGCTCATCGATCAGGCCCCCTTTGAGCGGGCGGCGATGCGCGGATCGAGCCGGGCGTGGAGCAGGTCCACCAGAATATTGGCGACGATCACAATGAACGACGACATCAGCAGAATACCCAGCAGCACCTTGTATTCGCGTGCCTGCACGGCTTCGAGCGTCAGCCGCCCGATACCCGGCCAGCCAAATACCGTTTCCGCCACCGCAGCCCCGCCCAACAGCCCGCCAAGGTGCGCGCCGGCGACGGTGGTCAAGGGCAACAGGGCATTGCGCAACACGTGCCGCCAGGTGATACGCCACGGCGACAACCCTTTGGCCCGCGCGGTACGCACGTAATCCTGCGTCAGCACTTCAAGCACCGAGGCGCGGGTCAGACGGGCGTAAATGGCGACGAAGAAACTGGCGAGGGTCAAGGCCGGGAGAATCGCGTACTGCAACTTGTCCACAAACTTGTCCACGCCGGTAAGGCCCGCGCCGATAGTGCCGTCGCCGCCGCTTGGCAGCCAATCAAGCTTGACCGCGAACAGCACGATCGCCATCAGGCCGATCCAGAAGCCCGGTGTCGAATACAGCACAAACGCGATCGAAGACAGCACGCGATCCGGCCATTTGCCCTTCCATAGGGCCATGACCACCCCCAGGCTGACACCGACCACCAACGAGATCACCAGCGCCAGCCCCATCAACAACAGGGTGTTGGGCAGTCGCTGGGTAATCACGTCCATCACCGTGATGCCATAGCGCGGCGAATCACCGAGGCTCAAATGGCCGAGTTGGTTGAGGTAATCGCCAAATTGCGCCAGCGAAGACTTGTCCAGCCCGTATTGCTGGCGCAGCAAGGCGGTGGTTTCCGCCGTCGCCGACCCAGCTTCCGCGACCAGTGCATCTACCGCATCGCCCGGCACCATCTGGAGCAGGATGAAGTTCAGAACAATCACCCCGACCGCGGTTGGAACAGCCCGAAACAATGGTCCGCGAAATCCTGAATGAAGGATGTGATTAATACGCTGATAGAAAATACTGGCCGGCATCGGGTTCTCTATAAACAATCGCATTGAGCGGGGACTGTTTTAACGGCGAACACTAATACAGGAATTTGATAAACCGAACACCAGCAAAAAAGTTCTAAACTTATTATCTCCTCAGGTATTGAAACTGCACTTAACGTTATAAGACCGCACTTGAATAACGCCGAAACTATCCGCTAGGCTCGCGATTCTGTTCTGACGCCCAACAGAACATCGCCCTACCCTCCTTTTTATAAAACGCCGGTTCGGTTCTAAACATAGAACTCAATAGCCGTGCGCTTCTTACTGACTCGTTTTACCAAAGGTGCAGCATGTCGTTAACCAGAAGGACGTTTATCAAGGACTCGATGATCCTCGCGGCCGGTATCGGAATGTCGGGGCATGTGTCCGGGGTGTTCGCCGCCGTCGATGGCAAACAGACGCTGGTGGTATCGCAATACCCCGAACCCACTGTCCTGACCAACGCGCTGACCACCGACGGGACCATTTACACCGTGACCAGTAAGCTGTTTGACGGCCTGCTGTCCTACGACGCACAACGCCAGCCCGTACCGCGACTGGCCACCGACTGGCAGGTCAGTGCCGACGGCCTGGTCTACACCTTCAATCTGCGTCAGGGCGTCAAATGGCACGACGGCCAGCCCTTCGGTGCCGAGGACGTCGCGTTCTCCCTGCAAAATATCTGGCGCAAATTCAACTCCCGAGGCATCACCACGTTTGCCCCGGTGAGCAAGGTGGAAACGCCGACGCCATTGCAGGTGGTCCTGACGCTGTCGACACCTGCGCCCTATCTGCTGAGCGCGCTGTCATCCACCGACGCACAAGTCTTGCCCAAACACCTCTACGACAGCGGCAACCCGCTGGCGAACCCCAACAACATCAAACCCGTGGGCACCGGCCCGTTTAAGTTCGAGCGCTGGGACCGTGGCGTGTCGATCAATCTGGTGAAAAACGAGAACTATTGGGACACCGGCAAACCGCATCTGGACGCGCTTATTTTCCGCATCATTCCCGACCTGACGGCGGCGTCGGCGGCACTGGAAACCCAAGCCGTACAACTGGCGTCGGTGGCGCTGAGCAACGTCAAGCGCCTGCGCGGCGTGCCGCAATTGCAGGTCAGCGAAATCAGCGCGCCCTACTCACCAGGCCTGGTGGGCTTCGAATTCAATCTGGAAAAGCCGGTATTCCAGGACGTGCGGGTGCGTCAGGCGTTCGCCCACGCCGTGGACCGCGATTTCATCGTCAAAAACATCTACTTCGGTTTTGCCCAGCCAGCGGTCAGCGCGATCCCCGCCAGCATGAGCGACTTCTACGACGACAGTGTGCCGCGTTACCCCTTCGACCTGGCCAAAGCCGAAGCCCTGCTTGAAGCAGCAGGCCTGAAGAAAGGCGCCGACGGCATACGCCTGACCGTGTTCAACGACCCCAACCC
Organism: Pseudomonas rosaeacicularis; assembly: GCF_057128745.1. NCBI lineage: Bacteria > Pseudomonadati > Pseudomonadota > Gammaproteobacteria > Pseudomonadales > Pseudomonadaceae > Pseudomonas > Pseudomonas rosaeacicularis. Next base: position 68,897 of record NZ_JBSKHT010000025.1, on the reverse strand, counting down.
AGCCAATGAAACCCAGCAGATCGCCCATTACCTGCGCAGCAATCTGGCGAAGATTGGAGTCAAGCTGGTGATTCGCTCCCAGGACTTCCCCGAGTACGTCAATCGCGTCTACACCCGCCGCGACTTCGACACCACGCTGATCAGCGCCACCGCCGGGCCCGATCCGGTGATGGGCACGCAACGGTTTTATCACTCCTCGAACTTCAAACCCGGTATCGCCTTCTCCAACGGCGCGCGTTATGCCAACCCCAGGGTCGATCAATTACTCGATCTGGGCCAGGGAGAGCTGGACCCGGTCAAGCGCAAAGCCTGGTACGGCGAATTTCAGCAGATCGTGCTCACCGACCTGCCGAAGATCCCGCTCGTATCGCCCACCGTAGTGGTGGTTACGCAGAAGCAGTTGAAGGATTTTTTCAACTCATCGGAAGCGCTGTACGGAAATTTCGCCGACGCAAGCTATCAGGCCTGAATGACCTGCGGCTGAACCGTTGATGCTCCCAAGGAACAGGACTCACCCATGACCGATACCGGATTTGCCGCACCACGCTTTATATCCTCCGAACCGCAGCACCGACCGGTGGTTGCACCGACAACGGCGGCGCACGTGATTGCCAGTGAGAATGAGGCGGTGGAAATCGCCCAGCGACTGGCGGCGCAATTCAAAAACACTGCGCAGCTGCGTGACATCGAGCGCCAATTGCCGTGGCAGGAATTGGAAGACTGCGCGCGCAGCGGTTTGCTGGCGATCCGCGTGCCGCGTGCCTATGGCGGCGTTGAAGTGTCGTACCTGACGTTGACCAAAGTGGTGGCGATCATCGGCGAGGCCGACGCCTCCATTGGCCAGTTGTTGCTGAGCATTATTCTGGCGTGCAGCGTAATCGAAGCGGTGGGCCGCGAAGAACAGAAGCAGCTGTTCTTTGGCAAGATTCTCCAGGGCTATCGCTGGGGCAACGGCCATGCCGAGGGCGGCAGTCTGCCGGCGGGCACCACGCGCACGCAGATCACTCGCGAAGGCGATCACTACCGGGTCAATGGCTCGAAGGCGTATTCCACAGGGGCGCTGTTTTCGCAGCTGATTTCCATCGGTTGTGTGGACGAGGACGGTCTGTCGAAAACTGCCGTGCTGGACCGTTATGCCCCTGGCCTGACCATCATCGATGACTGGGATGGTTTCGGCCAGCGCACCACTGCCAGCGGCACACTGCTGCTGGACAACGTACGCGTCGACCACAGCCATGTGCTGAACACCGAACTGGGTAAAACCCAGGCCAATACCTATGGTATTCCTGACTTGTTTCACAGCGCGCTGGACCTGGGCATCGCCCGCGCCGCGTTTGCCGACACCCTGAGTTACGTCCGCGAGCATGCCAGGCCTTATGCGCGCACTGGCGTGACCGACGTGGCTCAAGACCCTTATGTGCTGGAAATCATCGGTGACCTGCACACCCGGATTCATGCCGCAGAAGCGGTGCTGGAACGGGCGGCGGCGTTGTTCGATCAGGTCACGGCCGAGCAAGGACCGGGGCCCTCGGGGAAGGTGTCCTCGGCATTGGCGGCGGCAAAAATCCTCACCACCGAAGCCGCGTTGCTGGCCAGCAACAAACTGTTCCAGCTCGGCGGCGCCAGCTCCACCCGCCTTGAATACGGCTTCGACCGCCACTGGCGCAACGCCCGCACCCACACCGTTCATGACCCCGTGGCGTGGAAATTCAATTTGATCGGCAAATACCATTTGCTTGGGCAGGGTTGACGGCCTGTATTCATGTTGGAGGCTTGCCCGCGGAGCTGACTCCTCGGTATGCCTGACACACCGCACGCTCAGCTTCGCGGGCAAGCCTCGCTCCAACGGAGTTTGCGCGCGTCGCGATGCCGCTTCTGCCCGGAGGGCGTAGGAGTCTGGCTTGCCGACGATGGGCTGCGCAGCGGCCCCAAATCCTGGCATCTCGGTACTTCAGACATACCGTGTTCTCAGGTGTTGCTGCCGGTACCCAGCAGATCGTCTACAGCTGGACTCCTACGCCCTCCGGGCAGAAAAAGGTTTGCTGTTGTAGCAAGGCTTTTGATTCTGGCCGCAGGCCGTAGGAGCTTGGCTTGCCAGCGATGGGCTGCGCAGCAGGTCTGAAACCAGACACTCTTGTTGTACCCGGCGGCCCGCATGTGCAGGTTTTGCTGCCGGTTCCCGGCAAATCGTCAGCAAGCTGGACTCCTACGCCCTCCGGGCAGAAACGTCATGACTAACGATCAATAAGGAATCAACCCACATGGTGACGCGACGTACATTTCTCGGCTACTCGCTGGCTTCCACCGCCGTGGTCGGCTTGCTTGGACAACGCCTGGCTTTCGCCGACCGCGCGGGCGGCACACTGATTATTGCGCAAAACCCTGAACCCACGGTGTTGACGACCGGCCTGACCACGGCGCCGGCAACTCAGCTGATTTCGCCGAAGATTTTCGACGGCCTGCTCTACCTCAGCCCCACCAACGGCCCGCAGCCCCAGCTCGCCGAAAGCTGGAGTTTCAGCCCAGATGGCTTGCAGGTCACCTTCAAACTGCGCCCCGGCGTGCTCTGGCACGACGGCAAGCCGTTCACTTCAGCGGACGTCGCCTTCTCGGTCATGGAGGTATGGAAAAAATACAGTTCCCGGGGCCGCTCGGCGTTCCCCAACGTGCAAAGCGTCGACACCCCGGACCCGCTCACCGCCGTCTGGAACCTGTCTAAACCCACGCCATATTTGCTCAGTGCTCTCAACGCCCGCGACTCGCAAGTGCTGCCCAAACATCTGTACGCTGACACCGACATCCTCAACAATCCGGCCAACACCGCACCCATCGGCACCGGACCGTTTCGGGTCAAGGAGTGGGTGCGCGGCAACTACCTGACCCTGGAGCGTAACCCCCATTACTGGCAGTCAGGCAAACCGCTGCTGGATCAGGTGATCTATCGCTTCATCGCCGACCCGTCTTCGGTATCGGCGGCGCTGGAAACCGGCGCCGTGCAGGTGGCCTACGCCGACACCCTGTCCAATAGCGAAATAAAACGCCTGAAAACCAACCCGGCACTGACTGTTTACGACCGTTTGAACACCTACGGCGGCACCGGCATCATGGCGCTGGAATTCAACCTGCAACGGCCGGAATTCCAGGACATTCGCGTCCGTCAGGCCTTCGCCCACGCCATCGACAAGGAGTTCATTCTGAAAAATATCCTGCTGGGGCAAGGCACCACCGCTGACTCGCCGATCCCGAAGAACTTTCCGCAGTTCTACAGCGCCGATGTGCCGCAATACCCCTTCGATCTGAAACGTGCCGAAGCGCTGCTGGAAGCCGCCGGCCTGACAAAGGACAAGGACGGCATTCGCTTGCGCATCAAGAATGACCCCAGTCCTTCAGCGGTGTATCAACAGACCGCGAACTTCCTGCGCAGCACCTTCGCCAAGATCGGCATCAAGCTGGAGATCCGCAATCAGGATTACGCCCAGTTCATCGACCGCGTGTACGGCCGGTACGATTTCGACACCAACCTGTCCCCCGCCTCCACCGCGCCGGACCCAGCCATCGGCCTGCAGCGTTTTTACTGGTCCAAAAACATCCAGTCAGGCGTTGCATATTCCAACGCCACCCACTATTCCAGCGCCGAAGTCGATGGCTTGCTGGAGCAGGCGCAAGTCGACAATGATCCGAAACGCCGCTGGGATCTCTATCACCAGGTGCAGACCAAAGTACTGGAGGACCTGCCGCGCATTCCGATCATCTCAAGCGAAGACGCATTGCTGGCGCGCAGCACCGTGCTCAACCTGACGGACTCCACAGGCGGCGGCTTCATTGGCAATCTGTCTGAAGTGCGCCTGGCCTAACGCGGCACCAATGGCCTCAGCGCGTGGGCCTTGACCAGCAGGTCCAGCAACTGACGCAGATCGCGACCGGCAATCTGCGGCAACGCGTCACTGAGGCAGTGCAGATTGAACACGGTTTGTCGTTGCTGCAGCCAAACGATGGCAGGCCGCAGCACTTCAGGCATTTCACTGTCCAGAGTGACGCGCGGGCGCCAGTCCTGATCAAGGGCAGTGACCCGCAATCGCGGTCGCGACAACCCATTTGACGCCTGCGGGCTGTCGGTCCACGTGAGCTGCGAGCCAGGCACTCGCAGTAATTCCCACTCCTCGGCCGAAGGCTCTGCGTTCCAGCGCAAAACAGGGGTGACGGCGTTCTCGCTCAATCGCCCTGCCAGCTCCGAGAACAGCGCTTGCACGTCAGCTTTGTCGACGTCGCCATACAGCGGCAGACGCCAGCGCGGATCTCCAATCAGCCACGGCTTTAACCAGCCCAGCAGTGCCTCAGCCACCACGGGCGGGCGGATCACGATACTCAGCGACAGTGATGGCGCCTGAGCCTCGGTTTTATGCCAGGTCCCGCGCGGCAGATACAGCACCGAGCCTGGCTGCATCTCTTGGGTTTCAAAGGTCGCATGCGCTGGATCGGGAAAGCCGTCACGCGCCTGTTCGTAGAGGTTTTCCACGGCCACCATGTCCGGCCCGAACTGGGCGCCATAGGGCAGCGGGATCTCGGTCATGGGCGCGAAGTGAAAGGTCTTGCGGCCCAGCAGCTGGATGGAAATCACTTCTTCGGCGTCGTAGTGACAAGACACGCCGTCGTCACCGGCAGAGGCGAACGCGCTGAGCCTGGCGCTGCCGGTCGCGACCCCGAGTTCACGCTCCAGTTGACGCAGAAAAGCCGGCGCGCCATTGAGGGTGCCAGCCACGTCCTGCAGGTACACGGTGAGCCCCAAGTGCACCAGGCTGGCGGCGTTGGCATGACTGTCAAAGGTCTGCGGCGAGCGTAAGCCACGACCAAACGACAGCGGGCCTCGATAGCGGTCGGCCAACGACTCAAGGCTGTTCAACAGCGGCTGTTGAAATAGCGCAGGCAATCGGCTCAACGGCCCGTGCTCGACCCGAATCGCCGATGGCCACGCCGCGCCTTCCGGTATCAAGGTGCTAACGCCGAACATCTGCCCAATGAGGCTTGATTCAGGCATATCTGGCCACAGCGGCGCGCACCAGAGGAATCACGTCACGGCCGAAAATCAGCGTGTCCGGCACCGGATCGAAACCGCGAATCAGGAATTTATCGACGCCGATCTTGTGGTATTCGAGCAACGCATCGGCCACCTGTTGCGGGGTGCCGACCAGTGCGGTCGAGTTGCCGTGAGCGCCGGTGGCGGCGGCAAATTCGGTCCACAGGCGTTGATCCAGTACCGCGCCTTGGGCCGCGGCGTCGCGCAATCGCTGGGAGCCGACGTTTTCATTCAGCGTCGGCGCCGGTGGATATTTGGCCTTCGCTGCAGCCAACAGCTCGCGGCTGCGGGCCCAGGCGGCCTCTTCGGTGTCGGCCACCAGCGGCCGAAACGCCAGCAGGAATTTGATCTGATCCTCGCGTCCGTATTTGGCGGCCGCCCTACGCACGTTGGCGATGGTTTCCGCCGTTTGCGCCAGGGACTCGCCCCACAACGCATACACCTCGGCATGCTGGCCTGCGACCTCGAACGCGGCTGCCGATGAACCGCCGAAGAAGATTGGCAAGCCCTCTGGACGCACCGGTTTGACGGTCGACAGCGCGCCTTTCACGCGGTAGTAATCGCCCTGATGATCAAAGGGCTGATCGCTGTGCCAGACCTTTTTCACCACCGTCAGGTACTCGGCGGTGCGCGCATAACGTTCGTCGTGGGCGAGGAAATCACCGTCGCGCTGTTGATCGGCATCGGTGCCGCCGCTGATGACATGCACCGCCAGCCGACCGTCGCTGAACTGATCCAGCGTTGCCAATTGCCGCGCGGCCACGGTCGGGGCGACGAAGCCCGGCCGATGGGCAAGCATCACCCCCAGCCGTTCGGTGTTGTGCAGCACGTAGGCGGCGATCTGGTTGTTGTCCGGCCAGGTCGCGAAACTGCCGATCAGCAAGCGATCAAAACCGTTGGCTTCGGCAATCTGCGCCAGGTTCTTGATATACGCCTTGTCGATGATCGGGCCGCTGGCCTCGATCACCTCGGCACCGCTGCGGCTGCTGGTATGGCCGATGAACTCCAGACTCATGATGTGCTCCTGATGAATAGATGATTGACCATTTTTCAGTGGATCACCGCCGCCGCATCTTCTGTAGAGCCAACTCGTTGGCGAGGCGACTGGAAATGGTCATTCAGCCAAAACCGCCTCGCGAACAAGTTCGCTCCTACAGTTCAGCTGCGCCGCTGTGACCCGTACGATCACACCCTCAAACCCGCTTCCTTGAGCAGCGGCAAGATGCGTTCGCCGAAGTGCTTCAGGTCCACCGCGAAGTCGTGGAAATTCAACTGCACGCCGTCGATCCCTGCCGCTTTGAGCGCCACCAGTTGCTCGACCACCTGCTCCGGGGTGCCGACGATTTCGATGTTGCCGCCCAGCCCCAACCCGGTATTGCGCGAGCCTTCCGCGCGGCCGCGCCAGGCGTGGGCGTCGCTGGCGTACGCCTTGTGGTTGCCGAACGCGCCGGGTACTTTGTTGCCGACGATGCCTTCCAGGTACTCCCGGGTCTCCTGTTCGGTGTCGCGGCTGACGATGATCGGATTGATGATCGTGCGCACTTCACGTCCAAAATGACGGGCGCGGGCCTTGATCTTCTGCACGTGGGCCGGGATGTCTTCCAAGGTTTCGCGAATGCCCGAACCCGATGAATTGGTGATGAAGATCAGGTCGGACTGGCTGGTAGCGAAATCAATGCCCGCCTCGGAACCGGTGGCGGTGACTAGTATCGGTCGGCCATACAACGGCTTGGGCGTGATGAACCCGTCCTTGATTTTCCAGCCGTGCTGCCCCTCGTAGGTGAAATTCTCGTTGCTGCTCCACAACGTGTTCAACACGTCGAACAGCTCACCCGCCAGCTGATAGCGCTGGTCGTGCTCGATTTGCGGACGACCGAACATCTCATGCTCCACAGGCCGGTGCCCGGTAACAATGTTGATGCCCCAGCGGCCCTTGGCGATGTGGTCCAGCGTCGCGCCGTATTTGGCGATGTGCAGCGGATGCAGCGGTCCGTACAGCACATGAATGGTCGAGACCAGCATGATGCTTTTGGTGATCGCCGCCATGGCCCCGAGAGCAATGAACGAGTCCAGCGACGCTTCGCCGTCATAACCGCCCTTGGGCAGCCACTGCGTGCGACTGAACGCCAGCTCGAACCCGAGCGCTTCCGCCTGCTGAACGATTTTGGCGTTGTAGTCGAACGTCCAGGTGTTGGACGTCGGGTGATTGGTCAGGCGGATGTCCTGCATGTTGAGAAACACCCCAAGCAACAACGGTTGCTTGAGGGCTTTGCTTAACGGGCTGTCGGCATGGTCCAGCGGTGTAGGAAAGGCCGACCGTTCAAACGATGGGTTGAGTTGTGGCTGAGCCATTTCGGTGTCCTGTTCTGGATCGGTTGAAAGAGCGCGAATGAATGGCTGAAGCGGTCAGGTCCGTAAGACCCGACCGCCGCCGCGATTACCAGAAATAGTCGAGTCGCGCGTAGTAGTAGCCGCCGTCCACGCCGTAGGGCGAGTACCAGCTGTAGGCCGGGTTATCGACTGGAAACAGGTAGTAAAGCTTGGCCTGTTCGGAGAGCTGCTCGGGCCGTTTGTTAAAAATGTTCAGGCCGCCAATCGATACCTTCATCTGGTCGCTGACATTGAAACCAACGTCCAGATCGGTGATGAACGCGGGCCTAATCTTCTCGTCGCGGTTTTCGTTGTAGTAGTTCTTGCCAGTCACCGCCGAATAGCGGGTTTCCTTGAGCGTGACCTCGAAGTCATCGATGAACCAAGTGTGCTGCAATGCCGTCTTGTTCTTCGGGAACGCGCTGGTCAGGTTGCCCTGCTTGTCGCGACCGAGCACGCTCACGCCGGTACCCGCCAATGAGTCGGGCTCATTGATGCCACGTATTTCCTGAAGGCTCTGGGTGCTGGTCAGGGTCCACTTGCCGCGACCGTATGGCCCGTAATCAATACGGTAATCCCCCACCAGATCGATACCGCGGGTGCGGGTGTCGGCCAGATTGCCGTAGTAGGAGACTGCCTGGCTGGTGCTCAAACCGGCGGCGGCGAGAAGACTGGCGACGTTGGGGTCGTTCAGGCCGCTCAGGGAACTGGTCTGGAGGATGCGGTCCTTGATGTCGATCTGGTAAAAGTCCACCGACAGGTCCAGGTTTTTGGTCGGCGTCGCGACGAAGCCAACGCTGTAGTTACGTGACTTCTCCGGCTTGAGTTCCTTGGAGCCCAGAGCCGAGGCGGCCACTGACCCCGGCACAGCGTAGTTGGTGACTTGCTGTTGCAACTGGCCGGTAATCGGGCTCACGCCCCAGGCCGAGGTGCTGGACGAAAAGTGCTGCTGTTGCAGGGACGGTGCGCGGAAGCCATTGTTGACCGCACCGCGCAAGGCGAACTCAGGCGTGAGCTGATAGCGCGTGGACAGCTTGCCGCTGGTGGTGTCGCCCACATCGCTGTAATGCTCGAAGCGCCCGGCCAGACTCGCTTCCCATTTGTCGGTGAGCTTCTGCGTAAAGTCGACATAACCTGCGGTGTTGCTGCGATCCCAGCTGCCTTCGGCGGCGGGACTGAAGCCGCCCCATCCTGCGGAGCCCGAATTGGGACGCTTACCGGCATTTGGCGATCCAACTGGGTAGACGTAACCGCCATCGGCATAGGACTGGAATTCCCCTTTGCGGATCTGATAAGTGTCGACCCGGTACTCGACGCCTGCCGCAACGCGCAACGGATCTTTGAACAGGCCCGTATCGAAGCCACGATTGATGTCGAGGTTATTGGTCCATTGGCTGAAGATGGCATCGCCGTTATCGAAATCTGTTTTGCTGGCGGGTCCGAACGAGGCGTTGAGCGAGTCGTCGTTGCGCAGGTTGACGTCGTTGCGGCCCCAGTTGGTCGAAGCGTCCCAGTCCCAACCCAGAACGTCCTTGCCCTTGAGGCCGAACGCGCCCTGGAAGTCGTCTTCTACCGAACGAAATTTGGGCTGGAAACCATCGGGATAAATTTCTGGAACGTTCTGGGCCGAGACCGCGGTACGGAACGTGCCAAAGCCTGTGGAATCACGGTGACTGAAGGTCGAGAACGAGTAGAAGTCCAGCTCGTCGTTGAGCGGCAGTTCCATGTTGTAAGCAGCGTTATAGGTCTGAACCCGCGGCTGGCCCATGGTCTGCCGATAGCGACTTTCTCCGTATTCGCGCGGGTCGTTGCCGGCGTAGATCTTGGTGCGATCGGGCACCGAGCCCGCCGCGTTGCTGGTCTCCTGGATTTTGACGTCGCCGCTCAAGCTGAAGAAACCATCGTTGGGCAGCTCGAAACCCTGATTGAGCGAGGTCTGACCGGTGGCGCCGTAAAAGCCCTTGTGCCCTTCCCGCTCGCCGTACTGGCCATAAAGCGCGGTGGCCTGCCCGCCACTTTTGTTGCGCTTGAGGATGATGTTGATCACACCTGCGATCGCATCGGAACCGTACTGGGCCGCGGCACCGTCGCGCAGCACTTCAATGTGATCGACTGCGCTGATCGGAATCAGGTCCAGATCCACCGGCGACTGGCCGTTGGAGGTCGCCGAGGACTGGTGAAAAATCTGCGCGGTGTTGTGCCGGCGTTTGCCGTTGACCAGCACCAGCACCGCGTTACCACCCAGCCCACGCAGGGTCGCTGACTTCACAGCGATGCCGCTGGCACCGGTAAAACCTGCGTCGTTGGTGTACGACGGCACTTGCGCGGCCAAGGCATCGCGCAAGTTCTGTTTGCCTGAGCGCGCCAGGTCCTCGGCACTGATCACATCGATCGGCGCAAGGCTTTGCGCCACGGTGCGCTTCTCGGCGCGGGACCCGGTGACCACGACAGTTTCCAGGGCATCATCGCCTTTGCCGGACTGGGCGGAGTTGCGGGGGGCACTGGCGTCATCGGCAAACACGGCGGCGCTGCCGCACAGCGTCATGACGCCGATGGACACCATCAGTCCAAGGGGCGAGCGTGGGGTATTCAAACGAGCATTCATGCGACTACCTGCAAAAAATCAATTTATTGCTGGCGTGGTGGACGTTCCTGGCCATCGAACAAGGATTATTAAAAGAGCGGTACCTGGCGGGGTCTTGCGCGTTTATAGGTTTTTAGCTGACACGGTATTGATACGGTGAACCGGGTTGAAACATTGAACGGTGTTGCACACTTCGATTGCCGATGACGACTTAAAAGACCAGTCCTTCGCGCAAGTGCGTGGTGTTGTCATTCAAGTAGTAGTCACCCACGACGCGGGCTTTGTGCAATAACGGGTTGTGATTGAGCACTGTCCGAATGTTTCTCCAGTGCCGATCAAAATTGTATTTACGCGACGTGGCGGACCCACCGCCCACTTCAAACAACACTTCAGCGGAACGCAGGGCAAGTTTGGCAACCACCACTTGCATTTGCGCATTGCTGATCGATGCGTCTATCAACTGTTGATCAAGTGTTGCCGGAGCAACAAACAACGCAACCGAACTTTGATCAAGAATGCGCGCGGTATTGGCAATCAATGCATCCACAGCATAGGTATTAGCGGCTATTTCGCCGACGACTTGTTGCACGAACTGATCGTCACGGGCGATATCCGCCGGGCTGTGCATCGCGGCCCGCGCCTGTTTGCGCACATAACTGACCGCGTCCGCGCGAATGTTGCGCACCACCCCCGCAGCACAGGCCGCCAGGTGCAGCTGGCGCAGGCTTGAGCAATGGCGTCCGACGTCGGCGTTGTGGCTGCGGGTCTTGATCTCGCTGGCGAACACCTCGACGTTGTCGAGCAGCACACCGCCACTGGCCGTCAGGCGCTGACCCATGCCGTCCCAGTCGTCCAACACATGAATGCCAGCCCTGTCAGCGGGGAGCAGCACGGAGATCAATTTGCCGCTGTCGTCGGTGGCGGAGAAAGACAGAAAGTCTGCGTACGCAGAGCCCGTGGCGTACCATTTCTTGCCGTTGAGACGGTAATTGGCGCCGTCCTGAGTAAGCCTCGTCAGAATCGTCCCCAGCGGCGCCCCCACTTCAGTGTGTGCGCCGGCGAAAAGCTTGCCGTCAAGAATCTTGCTGATGTAATCGCGTTTTTCCGGGCTGTCAGGGCTATGGATCACCGCTTCGCTGAAATTGAAGTGTGAGCGCAGCGCGTGTGCAACATTGGGGTCGGCGCTTGCCAGAGTGGCGATCAGCTCAATGTACTGACTGACACTGCCGGCTGGGCCACCCAAATCTCCAGGCACCCGTAACGCGCCAAGCCCGGCAGCGCTGATCAGTTTGAAAGCTGCAAACGGCAGTTCCCGCTCCAGATCACGCCGGGAAGCGTCTTTGGCTATTTCTTCGACCAATCCGGGTACTTTTGCCAGCAAACGTTGCAAACGGTCGGCGGGCGAAGTGTCGAAACGGGTCGAGTCAACATCAATAGAATGATTAAGCGCCACACTAGCCTCATTTAATTAAACAGGGACAAGCGTTCCACCCACTTTGGTGGACCCTATAACTTTTCGGAATATGCGAAAATTGTACAGCGCATGTAACAGGTTGGAGGCCGACAGTAATGATCCGACTGCGGCCCGTCAATCTCCGGGCATTGACCAAGGTATATCTTTTTTATCTATGCTTAGATAAGTGCAAAAGCATAACGTTATTACTTTTTCCTTCATTGACAAAGGTTATAAGCAAATAGTTAATAGCGCCGCACTTGCCGGGATCATTCAATGAAGATATTGCTGACATTAAGCAACGCCGTCTGGCGCACTTTGCTGCACACCCTGCCGACCATGCTCGGTATTCTGTTGATCAACTTTCTTCTGTTGCAACTGGCCCCCGGCGATGCAGCCGACGTCATGGCTGGCGAATCCGGATCAGCGACCAAAGAAAGTCTCGCCGCACTGCGCTCCCAGTTTGGTCTGGACCAGTCGATCCCCGTGCAACTCTGGCATTACCTGAACAATCTGGCGCACTTGAACCTGGGTTATTCGCCACGCTACGGCTCAACCGTCGAAGCCCTGATCTCCCAGCGTCTGGGTACCACCCTGACCTTGATGCTGCTGGCGCTGTTTTTCTCGCTGGTGCTGGGCATCGCGCTGGGCATGCTCATGGCCCACTGGCACGGGCGCTGGCCCGATCGCGTGCTGTCGGTATGTTCGCAGTTCTTTTATTCAGTGCCCGGTTTCTGGATCGGCCTGATGCTGATCGTGGTGTTCTCGGTCAAATTGGGCTGGTTGCCCACAGGTGGAGCCGGCACGATCGGCGCAGAGCTGCACGGCTGGGCGGGCATCCTCGACACCTTGCGCTACATGGCGCTCCCGGCCAGCTCCCTGGCGCTGATTTACATCGCGATCTACGCGCGGCTAACACGCGCTTCAATGCTCGAAGCAGGCGCTCAAGACTACGTGCGCACTGCTGCCGCCAAGGGCCTGTCGCCCTGGGTCATCACGTTCAAGCATGTACTGCGCAACGCGCTGTTGCCGATCACCACCATGGCCGGGCTGCATTTTGGCGGCATGCTGGGGGGCGCGGTAGTGATCGAAACCGTGTTCAGCCTCCCCGGTCTCGGACGCCTGGCCTACGATGCGGTGATGGCGCGTGACTACAACGTGCTGCTGGGCATTCTGTTGATCTCCTCACTGCTGGTGATCATCACCAACGTGCTGGTGGATCTGCTGCAAACCTGGCTCGACCCGCGCATCCGGAGCCGTCGATGAGTACGCGCCGCAGCCCTGCCTTCAAGCGCTTTATGCGTAACCCCACCGCGCTGGCCGGACTGATTTTCTTGATCGCCATCACCGCCCTCGCCGTGTTTGCGCCCCTGCTCTATCCCGGTGATCCGCTGGGTATGGAAGCCGACGCCTTGCTCTGGCCGGGACAGGATTGGCATTACCCGCTGGGGACCGACGCTCTGGGCCGCGACGTGATGGCCGGCGTGGTTCACGGCGGGCGCGTGTCGCTGCAAGTGGGGATTCTGGCGAGCCTGTTCGGCGTTTCGCTGGGGCTGAGCATTGGCGCCCTCGCCGGCTATTTCGGTGGCCGGATCGACTACAGCCTGCAACGCCTGATCGAGATCTTCCAGACCATGCCCAGCTTCGTATTGCTGGTGGCGCTGGTCGCCATTGCGCAGCCTTCGGTGCCGACCCTGATCTTCGCCATCGGCATCATTTCCTGGCCGACGGTCGCTCGTCTCGTGCGCGCCGAAGTGCGCTCGATCCGCGAACGCGAGTACATCCTCGCCGCTCGCAGCGTTGGTTACACGCATCTGCGAATCATCGTGCTGGAGGTCCTGCCGAACATCTTGCCGACGCTGATCGTCACCGCTTCGATCATGGTCGCCTCGGCAGTACTCATGGAATCGGCACTGTCGTTCATGGGCCTGGGCGATCCGAATCAGGTGAGCTGGGGCAGCATGATCGGCAGCGGTCGCGAACAGATTCGTACCGCCTGGTACCTCACGGCGATCCCCGGCCTTGCGATCTTTCTCACGGTGCTGGCTTTCAATCTGATCGGCGACGGCCTCACCGACGCGTTCAATCCCACTCACGCTCAAGGCCGTAAATGACTTCGGCCCAGCCCTGACGGAAACCCATGATGACCCTGACTCGACGCCAACTGCTGGTCTACGCCGGCGCCAGCGGCACCCTCCTGCAACTGACGCCGCGCTTCTCGTTCGCCGACGGCACCCCCGTGCGCGGCGGCACCCTGAAAATGCACATCGCCATCGAACCGCCGATTCTGGTGAACCTGACTCACACGGCGGGTGCTGCGGTGTACATCACCGGTAAGGTCACCGAAGGCTTGTTGACCTACGATCTGGACCTCAAGCCGCTGCCGCAACTCGCCACCGCCTGGACCGTGAGCGATGACGGCCTGGAATACAGCTTCAAATTGCGCGAAGGGGTGAAGTGGCACGACGGTCAGGATTTTACCGCCGACGACGTCGTGTATTCGCTGCAAACCCTCAAGGCCTCCAACCCGCGAGGCCGCGCGACCTTCGCCAACGTCGCGAGCGTCACGGCAATCAACCCGCATCTGGTGCAGCTCAAGCTGAGCAAGCCCGCGCCGTATCTGCTCACGGCACTCGCTGCATGCGAATCGCCGATTGTGGCCAAACATGTGTACGGCGACGCGCGCCCGGAAACCCACGCCAACGCCACCGCACCTATCGGCACCGGGCCTTTCGTGTTCAAGGAATGGGTGCGCGGCAGCCACGTGATTCTGGAGCGCAACCCCAACTATTGGGACGCGCCCAAACCGTATCTGGATCGCATTATCGTGCGTTTCATTGCCGACTCGGCGGCCACCGTCGCTGCGCTGGAGGCCGGTGAAATCGATATCTCGACCGGCGGCGTGCCGCTCAGTGATATCGACCGGATCAAAAGCAATACGCGCCTGAGCATCGAGGACCGCGGCGAGCCGTACATCAACGGCATCACCCGCGTGGAATTCAACTTCGACAATCAGTACCTGCAAAAACATGAGGTGCGCACCGCCATTGCCCACGCGATCAACCTTGAGTTCATCCGCAAGACCATTTTCCTCGGCTACGGACAGCCGCTTTACGGGCCGATCAGCCCGGACATGAAAGCGTTCTATGCACCGGACTTGCCGCGTTACGCGTTCGACGTGGCCAAGGCTAATCAGCTGCTCGACGACGCAGGATTTGCCCGCGATGGCAGCGGCGTACGCTTCAAGCTTACGCTGGACCCATTGCCTGGCCCTGAAACCTATCGACGCACCGCCGACTACATCAAGCAGGCGCTGGCGAAGATCGGGATTCAGGTGACCCTGCGCTCACAGGATTTTGCGACCTACGTGAAACGCGTCTACACCGACCGCGATTTCGACTTCACCCTCAACGGCATGAGCAACCTGTTTGACCCGACCGTGGGCGTGCAGCGGCTGTATTGGTCGAAGAACTTCCAGCCCGGCGTGCCGTTCTCCAACGGCGCTCACTACAGCAATCCAAAGGTCGACCAGTTGCTGGAAGCGGCTGCGGTGGAGACCGATGTGCCCAAGCGTTTTGAGCTGTTTGCCGAGTTCCAGAAAACCATCGTCGAGGACCTGCCCGATCTGGGCATTTCGACCGTGGTCAACCCTATCGTCTACGACAAACGCGTGAGCGACTTCTTCGTCGGGGCCGAGGGGCTGGGCGGTAATGCCGCGCAGATATACCTCAAGGGCACCGCTCCTGCATGAGGTAGCGCTGCAAAAACGGATGCGATGCTCGCCCTCTCAGGCGCTCTCGCGTTCAATCACATCACAAGCCAGCAGATTCAAGCGCTGCAACTCACCCTCCTGCTCGACCACCCCGAGACTTTGCAGCAGGCGGGTGGCGGCCAGGACGCCGATTTCCAGCGCTGGAGGTTTTATCGTGCTCAGGCTCGGCATGAGCATCTCGGCGAAGGCGTAGTCACCGAAACCTAGCACAGCGCAATCCTGCGGGATTCGCAGTCCGGCGCGCTGGCCAGCGAGCAGTGCGCCAGCGGCCAGATTGTCGTTGGCGAACACGATGGCATCGGGCTTGTCCGGCCGACTCATCAAGGCCTGCATGGCCTGCTTGCCAGCTTCGAAGGGTGCGCAATCAGGGTCCGGCGCAAACTCTATGGGATCGAGGCCCAACTCGATCAGCGCCGCCGAACAGCCATCGCGCCGTTCCAGCGCGCTAAAGTCACCCGCCGCGCTGTTCTGCACGAACGCAATGCGCCGATACCCCTTGCCGTGCAGATATCGCGCAGCGGTGACCCCGACCTCAAAGTGCGAAAAGCCAATCTGAATCGGCGCCCGGTCCGGTTGGTAGTCCCAGGTTTCTACCAGCGGGATATCCGCATCGGCGAGCATCTTTTCGGTAGCTGCGCTGTGAAAGTGGCTGGTCACCACCAACGCCGCCGGGGACCAGCCCAGAAACGCGCGCACCGCACTTTCTTCCTGCTCGACCGAAAAGTAACTGGATGCCAGCAACAGCTGATAGCCATGGCGGCTGAGAGTGTCGCTGAACCCCTGGATGGTATTGGCGAAAATCGGCCCCGAAATGTTCGGCACCACCATGCCGATGATCCTGCCGCGCGCCGAAGCCAGGCCGCCCGCCACCATATTGGGCACATAACCCAGCTCTGCAACGGCAGCGGCAATGCGCTCCCGGTGTTCTTCAGAGACTTGATCCGGCTGATTGAAATAACGCGAAACCGTCATCGTCGAAACCCCGACGTGCGTGGCAACAGTCTGCAAGGTGATGCGCCCTGCTCCACGCCGTTTGCGCGGCGGGCTCTTCTGATCGCTCAAGATTCCGGCCTATCTAACAAAAAGGAATATAAAAGTAATTTTTGAGTATTTGACGATCTATCTCGTCGTTGCCGATACTAACGATGTTAGCGCTAACGTAGCGATCTTGTCAGCTACTCGCTTGAGCGAATGCCGCCGGACAGCCAAGGCACACATCAGGCGCAGTGACCGAAGAGTCACGGCAACCAGGGCATCTTTCAAGTGAGCATCGACATGCAACACACCTTTGGGGAAATCATCAAACCAACGCGTCTCGCGCAAGCCGTCGCTGCGGCACTGGCCTTGACGTCACTGTACGGCCAGGCTGCACAAAGCACTGCGGACAGTAGCGATGCGCAAACCGCAACCTTGCAGGCCGTGACCGTTACCGCCACCCGCCGGGAAGAATCCCTGCAAAAAGTGCCGGTGGCCGTGTCGGTCGTCGATGGCGAGCAACTGGAGCGAGACAATCGCAACAGCGTGTCGAGCATCGTCCAGCAGATTCCCAGCGTGAACTTCCGCACCGGTGCGTCAAACAAGGACACTTCGCTCTTCATCCGCGGCGTGGGGACGATATCCACCTCACCGGGCGTAGAGCCGACCGTCGCGACAGTAGTGGACGGTGTGGTTTACGCGCGCCCCGGCCAAGCCACTCTGGACCTGCTGGACCTGGAGCGTATCGAAGTGTTGCGCGGCCCACAGGGCACTTTGTTTGGCAAGAACGCCTCGGCAGGTGTGCTTAACGTCATCAGCAAGGCGCCGAGCGCTGAAACACATGGTTATATCGATCAGTCGTACTACAGCGGCAACGAAAGCCGCACACGGTTTGGCATCGGTGGCAGCCTGATTCCCGACACCCTCAAAGCCTCGCTGACCACTCTGTTTGGCAGCTACGACGGCAACGTCGACAACAAGGCCAATGGTCAGGAAGTCAATGGCTACAACCGCAAAGGCGCGCGGGGCAAGCTGGAATTCACCCCTAACGACGACGTCACACTGACCGTCATCGCCGATTACATGCAGTCCCATGACGACACACCTAATGGCGTGATCAGTTCTGCGCTGACGCCCGCCTTTGCCGGTGCCCTTGCACCGGTGCGTGCCAGCAGCGACAACCGCGATATCGTCAGCGATTACCGCAGCCACGTCGAAGACATCAACAAAGGCCTGTCGGCGCAATTGGACTGGAGCCTGGGGGATTACACCCTGACGTCGATCACCGCATGGCGAGGCTGGAACAACACGCAATGGCAGGACGGCGATCGCCTGGCGACCATCAGTGCGGCGTTCCCTGGCACCGAAGACAAGGGCGATCTGGATTTCAATCAGTACTCTCAGGAGTTGCGCCTGGCCTCTCCAAAAGGCCAGTTTCTGGAGTACGTCGGCGGGCTGTATTACATGCATGGCAAGGATGATGAAACCTATCGCCGCGCCCTGGTGACGACCACCCGCACCGACGTCGGCGTTGCGGACTACAGCACCACCAGCGACAGCTATTCGGTATTTGGCGAATCCACGCTGAACTTCACCTCAGCATTTCGCGGGATCGCCGGCCTGCGCTGGACCCACGACGAACTGGAATATGACCACCGCAGGTTGTCGACGTCAGCCACGACCGTTAGCGGCATTCAACCGGCGACCAGCAGTTCCGGCTCAGTGGACGAAGACGGCTGGTCCGGGCGACTGGGCCTGCAATACGACCTGACCGACAACGTGATGACATACCTCGCCTACTCCCGTGGCTACAAAGGCCCGGCCTACAACGTGTTCTTCAACATGCAGCCCCGGGACACCGATCCGCTGAAGCCGGAAACCTCCAACACCTGGGAGCTGGGCGTGAAAGCCACCAGTTGGAATGATCGATTGGTCACCAACGTGGCGGTCTTCCATAGCGATTACGACAACTATCAGGCGAACTTCTTCGATACCGTGGCCGGTCAGGTAGTCACTCGACTGATCAACGCAGGCAGCGTCAGCACTGAAGGTGTTGAAGCGGACCTTGCGCTGCAGGCCACGCAAAACCTGAAGCTGTCCGGTGCGCTGGCTTACACCCGGGCGCGTATCGACACCTTCTCATGCCCGGCAGGTGCAGCGGCATCCTGCAATGTGGACGGCAAAACCCTGCCCTTCTCGCCGGACTGGAAAAGCTATGTGCGCGCCGACTACACCATCCCGCTTGAAAACGGCCTGGATGTCGAACTGGGCACCGATTACAACTGGCAGAGCGAAGTGCAGTACGACATCAGCCAGAACCCGGACACCAAACAAGGCGCCTATGGCATCTGGAACGCCAGCGTCGCCCTGGCCGACTACAACGAAGGCTGGCGTGTAGCGCTGCTTGCGAAAAACCTCGCCGACAAATCCTATTCGCCCGGCCTGGCAAGCGGCAGTGGTTACATCTATCGCTCTGTGCCCCGAAATGATGAGCGTTATTTCGGCGTGCAGGTGCGCAAGGATTTCTGACCGTAACCACACCGCCATTCCTGTGGGAGCAAGGCTTGCCCGCGTCGAGCCTCATCGCGGGCAGCCGCTCTAACAGGATCTGCGTCAGTCACAAACCCTGTGGATCTGCCACTGATTCAACAAGGACCAAACTATGCTTACTCCGCCCCGCCAGCTCAAACTCGGCGCCTTTCTCATGGCCACCGGGCACCACGTCGCCGCTTGGCGCCACAAGGATGTCCCGGCCGACGCCGGGCTGGATTTCAAGCACTACAAACACCTGGCCAGAGTGGCCGAAGCAGCGAAGTTCGATGCGCTGTTCGTCGCCGACAGCGTCGCTGCTGCCACCGGTGCCAGCGCCAGCCAAATGGCCCGCTCCGATCACTTCGAGCCGCTGACCCTGATGTCGGCGCTCAGTGCAGTCACCGAGCATATCGGCCTGATCTGCACCGCCACCACCAGCTACAACGAGCCGTACCATGTTGCGCGTAAATTCGCCTCGCTGGATCACCTGTCCGGCGGTCGCGCTGGCTGGAATCTGGTGACCTCCGATGCTGCAGCAGAAGCGCAGAATTTCGGACGCGACGAACACATCGGCCATGCCGAGCGCTACAGCCGGGCGCGGGAGTTCCATCAAGTGGTGACCGGTTTATGGGACAGCTGGGAGGACGATGCCTTCATTCGCAACAAAGCCAGTGGCGAATATTACGATCCGGCCAAGTTGCACGTGCTGGATCATGAGGGCGAGCACTTCCGGGTCAAAGGCCCGTTGAACGTCGCCCGTTCCCCACAGGGGCAACCCGTCATTGTCCAGGCGGGCTCCTCGGAAGTCGGCCGCGAGCTGTCAGCCGAAACCGCAGAAGTGGTGTTCACTGCCCAAACCTCTCTGGCCGATGCGCAGCAATTCTATGCCGACCTCAAGGGCCGGATGGCACGCTTTGACCGTGACCCGGACGCGCTGAAAATCATGCCGGGTGTTTTTATCGTGGTCGGCGACAGCGAAGCACTGGCCCGGGAGAAATTCGAGGAGTTTCAGGCGCTGGTAGAGCCCAAGGTCGGTGTCGCGTTATTGGGGCGCATGCTGGGCAACTTTGACCTGTCCGGCTACCCCCTCGATGAACCGCTGCCCGCCTTGCCATTGACCGAGAGCGGGCAGCAAAGCCGGCAGAAACTGCTGACCCAACTCTCAGAAGATGAAAACCTGACCCTGGCGCAGCTCGGGCGCAGGATCGCCGGGGGCCGTGGTCACTACAACCTGATTAGCACGCCGACGCAGATCGCCGATGAACTACAGGCCTGGTTCGAGGAGCGCGCCGCAGATGGCTTCAATGTGCTGGTGCCGCATCTGCCGGGCGGGCTTGAGGACGTTGCCTTTCAGGTGGTGCCGCAGTTGCAGCGCCGTGGCTTGTTCCGCACCGAATACAGCGGCCAGACGCTGCGGGAAAACCTGGGTCTGCAACGACCGCGTCATCGCTTCGCCGGGAGTGTTTAGGTGAATTTCATAACCTCGAAGACCGCTTGCCTGATGCTGGCCTGGAGCCTGTCGGCCAGCGTTTTTGCGCTCAATGGCGATGCGCGCCCGGACGCTCCCGAGCTGGCCGCACGGGGGCCTTACAAGGTTGGCGTGCGCACTGCAAAAGTCGTGCATCCTGACCAGCTCAACGTGTTGGCGGTCAGCGCCACGGCCAGCGAACCGCGTTACGACCGACCGTTGCGTCTGGAGGTGTGGTACCCGGCGCAATTAGGCAAAAGCCAGCCCGAGCTGACCACTTACACCGATGTGCTGGGCGCCGGTGCCAACGACCCGGCCCGGCCCAATACCCCGTTCACCTTTGAAGGCCGCGCAGCACGGGACGCGCAGCCCTTGGCAGGCAGGGCCTTTCCATTGGTCATCGTGTCTCATGGTTACCCGGGGTCACGCCTGCAGATGAGTTACCTGACCGAGTTCCTCGCCTCCCACGGCTATGTGGTGGTGGCCATTGATCACACCGAATCAACCCGCGCCGATAAGGCCGGGTTTGCCAGTACCTTGCTCAACCGCCCGCTGGACATTCTGTTCGTGCTGGATCAAGTCGCGCAGTGGGCGGCACCGGCAAGTGGCAATCCCCTTGCGGGCGAAATTGATGTCAGCCACACCGCCCTGGTTGGCTATTCAATGGGGGGTTACGGTGTATTGAACGCAGCGGGCGTAGGCACGAGCGCGGCGGCGGCGCGCTTTGTACCGGGCAACCGATTGCAGCCCAGACAAGCGGGAAATCCCGATTTTGAAGCCCGGCAAGATAGCCGCATCAGAGCGTTGGTTGCCTTTGCGCCTTGGGGTGGCGAGCAAGGTCTGTTCGATGAAAAGGGGCTGGCAAGCCTGCGTGTCCCAAGCCTGTTCATCGCCGGAGATCAGGACGATGTAGCGGGTTACGCCAAGGGCGTCAGACGGCTGGCAGAAGGCGCGATCAATGCCAATCGCTACCTGTTGGTCTATCAAAACGCACGGCACAACATTGCGCCCAATCCGCCGCCACAGGCTGCCAGCAGCCATCCCGAGGACTTCTCCGCCTATGCCGAACCGGTCTGGGATTCCAGCCGAATCAACAATATCAATCAGCATTTCGTCCTCGCCTTTCTCGACCAACAGCTCAAGGGACTGGACCGCGAGGCCTGGCTTAGCCTGGTGCCGCTGGCCTCCGCGGGCAAATGGTCGAAAGATGAAAGCGGACATGAAAAACCTGATCACAGCTATTGGAAGGGCTTCAAGAATCGCAGCGCACTGGGCCTGGAGTTTTATCACTGGCCCGCGCAGGTCGCCCCGTCTTCCGCTTCCCGTCGAGACTCACAATGATTTCTGTCGCTACCGAAAAACGCTACGAGCACACCGCAAAAATGAAAACCTTCACGCTCCTGTTCGCGGGCCTGATCAGCCTTTTCTCGGCCCATGCCGTCCTGGCAGATGACCCGCAAACCTTGCGAATTGGCTATCAGAAAGGCTCCATCGCGCTAGTCATTGCCAAGGAACAAGGCCTTCTGGAAAAGCGCTTTGCCGAGACCAAGGTGCAGTGGATCGAATTCCCTGCCGGGCCGCAGATGCTTGAAGCGTTGAACATCGGCGCGCTGGATGTGGGTTCCACCGGCGATATCCCGCCGTTATTCGCGCAGGCTGCCGGGGCTGATCTGGTTTATGTGGGGGCCGAGCCCGCCAAGCCCGCCGCCGAAACAATCCTTGTGCGCAAAGACAGTCCGTTGCAAAACGTGGCTGATCTCAAGGGGAAAAAAGTCGCTTTCCAGAAAGGCTCAAGCTCCCACAACCTGCTGCTGCGGGCCCTGAACAAGGCCGGTTTGAGCTACAAGGACATCCAGCCTATCTACCTCAGCCCCGCCGATGCCCGCGCCGCCTTTGAACAAGGCAGCGTCGATGCCTGGGCGATCTGGGACCCTTATGCTTCGCTGGCATTGCTCGAAGGCCATACCCGCCTGCTGGCCAATGGTGAAGGCCTTGGCTTATCCGGCCCGATCTACACCGCACGGCGCGACTTTGCAAAAAGCCATGAGGCATTTGTAAACGAGGTGCTTGAACAGCTAACTGCCGCCGAGGCGACCACGCGTAGCCAGCGTCAGCAAAGCATCGACATTCTGACTCGTTCAATGGGCCTGCCCGAAACCGTGATCGCTCGTTATCTGGATAACCGGCCGCCCTCTCCAATCCTGCCGATAGACGCCAGAATCATCGCCGCCCAGCAGGCTACCGCCGACCTGTTCTTCGAGAATCACTTGTTGCCGAAAAAGATCCGCATCGAAGATGTCGTGTGGCACTGATTTGGGTGCTCCGGGTGACCCGGGATTCGTCCTTGCAAGGGTCACTTCAGCGGTTTTCCTCAGGCAGCGCACATCGGCAGCCGCCCCGCGAGAGATTCACGCGGCGCGGCGCTCGAGAGAACACATGAGTGCCTTCGGAACAAACACATAAGCTCATTCCAACTCGGTATTTAGCGCTTTTTTATTACCTGCCTAAAATCGCGTCCCCTTGCCTGCGGATCGACGTCGATGTCTCGCCTTACCGTCCTGGATCGCCAGAACCTTGAACCCACCACTGCCAACACCCTTGATCGCCTGCTGCAAGACTATGGCCCATATGCCAGTCTGCTCGGCGCATTCGCCCATCGCCCTCCGGCGCTGGAGCATCTGTTCGGCTATTTGGTTCAGTCCAAGCACGATGGGCTGATTTCACCCCGGCACCTGGAAATCGCCCTGCTCACCGCGTCCAAGGCCCACGCCTGCCATTACTGCATCACTCTGCATGAACCCAAGCTTGCGGCTGAAGGCATCAGCCTTGAGGCGATCGAACACTTGCTCGATGAGCATGTACCCGGCCTGGATGAACAGGACCTGCTGGTGCGCGACTATTCACGACTTGTCACGCTGACGCCCGACCGTATCAGCGATGATGTGCATCGCCGACTGCGCGAGTACTACAGCGAAGAACAGCTTGTGGAATTGACCATCCGCATCGCGCTGTGCAGTTTTTTCAAGCGTTTCAACGAAGCCCTGGAAGTGCCGAACGAGGACATCGTCGCCGCCGAACTGCATGAGGATCACTCGGCATGACCGCCAAACTGGCGATTAGTCAGTTGTGCAAAACCTTCAACGCGCACGCTCAGGCCGTACCGGTGCTCGACGACATCAACCTGCAGGTCCAGGCCGGCGAGTTCGTGAGCATCATCGGTCCTTCCGGATGCGGCAAGTCGACCCTGTTCAATATCCTCGCTGGCCTGCTTGAACACGACAGCGGACGTATCGCACTGGACGGTCAAGAGGTGCCGCATCTGCGCGGACGCGTCGGCTATATGCTGCAGCGCGACCTGTTGATGCCGTGGCGCACGGTGCTGGAAAACGTAATCGTAGGTCTGGAAGTCAAAGGCACGCCACGAGCGGAGTCCGTCGACCGGGCCCGTGAGTATCTGCAGAATTTCGGTCTGCTGCCCTTTCAGAACAGCTACCCCAAAGAGCTGTCCGGCGGCATGCGTCAGCGTGTGGCGCTGGCGAGAACCTTGTTGCCCGATCCCGACATACTGCTGCTGGACGAACCATTCTCGGCGCTGGATTACCAGACCCGTCTCTATCTGGAAGCCATGTTGGTGGAGACCGCCAGCCAGCAAGGCAAAACGGTGGTGCTGGTCACTCACGATATCGATGAGGCCATCGCCCTTTCCCAGCGCATCTACGTGCTCAGCGCGCGCCCCGGCCGGGTCAAAAGCGAGCAACGTATCGATCTGCAAACCCGTTCCCCGCTGGAAGCGCGCCACGATCCCCGCTTTGCCGGTTACTTCGACCTGCTGTGTCGAGAGCTGGACATCCAGACCGCTGCCAGGACCCACGCCTCATGAGCCAGTCATCTTCAACCGCGACCCTGCCGATCAAGGCCCCACCATCGCCGCCTCGACGTATCCCCGTGGGACTGGTGCAACTGGCGATTCTGCTGATCGTCGTGGGTACATGGGAGTACGGCGTACGGGCGGGATTCATTTCTGCATTCCTGTTCGGCTCCCCCAGCGGCACCGTGTTGGCGGGCTGGAAGCTGATTCAATCGGGCGAACTGTGGGAACACGCCTACTACACGCTGTGGGCTTCGATTGTCGGCTTCGTCGCGGGCACTGTGCTGGGCACCGCGCCAGGTTTGCTGCTGTGGTATTCCCCGTACGTAGCCAGGGTGATCGAGCCCTTCCTGGTAGCCATCAACAGTGTGCCAAAAATAGCCTTCGCGCCGTTGGTGATTCTCTGGTTCGGCACCGGCCTGATCTCCAAGATCGCGCTGTCGATTTCATTGACCTCGATCGTGGCTTTGCTGGCGGCGTTTCAGGCGGCCAAAGACACAGACCCGGACCTGCAGAAAATGCTGATCTCGCTGGGTGCCAGCAAGTGGCAGATATTCACCAAAGTGGTCGTGCCTTCGTCGCTGCCCTACGTGATCAGTACCTTCCGCATCAACATTGGTTTCGCGCTGGTCGGCACCGTGGTCGGCGAGTTCATTTCGTCCAGCTACGGCATCGGCCATGTGATTTTCGTCGCGTCTTCGCTGTACGACCTGAACACCGTCTGGGTCGGGATTTTCAGCCTGATGGCGCTGGGGTTTGTGCTCTACGCCGGTGTTGAACTCGCCGAGCGCAAGTTGCTGCGCTGGAAAGACCAGACCTACGCCACTCATTTCAAACTCTAGGAATCAGCATGAAATTGTCCCTGCCTGCTCAACTGGCAACTCTGGCCATGGCCTCTTCACTGTCCTTGAGCGCACTCGCCCAAGACCAGACCGTGGTCTCCGCAGCATTCAAATCCGTGTTTTACCTGCCGGTGTATTTCGCCGAGGAGCACGGTTACTTCAAGGACGAAGGCTTGAATGTGCGCATTGATGTCGCATCGTCTTCGACCAATGCACTGGCCTCGGTGATCTCGCGCAGCGCCGACTTTTCCCTGCACGGCCCTGAGTGGACAGCCATTTCCTTTAGCCGGGGCGCTCCAGTGAAAATCGTCGGCGGCACCCTCAATCGTCTGGGCGTTTGGCTGACCTGCAAGGCCGAAGTGCCGTTCAACGGCTTTGCCAGCCTCGCGGGCAAGACCATCTCCACCGGCACCATGCCCACCACCAGCACCTCGGCATTCCTGCGGCTGGTGCAGCAGGCCGGGTTGAACCCGAAGAAAGACATCAAACTGCTGGAAGTCCCGATGGGTAACGAGATCGGCCCGCTCAGTTCCGGTCAGGCCGACTGCGCCGTGCTCTATGAACCTGGCGCGTCCCAGGCCGAGGCCCAGGGTTACAAGGTCGTGGCCGCCTTTTCCAAACAGATGGGTCCCTACACCTTCTCGACGATTTCCACCCGCAAGGACATCGATCCGGCCGTATCGCACAAATTGGTCAGCGGCATTGATCGCGCGCTCAAAGCCATTCATAACGATCCTGAGGCGGCAGTCGCCAGCGGCCTGAAACTGTTCCCCAATCTGGACGCTGCCGTGGTGCGCGCCTCGGTGCTGCGCCTGATCAGCGACGGCGTGTTCGCAGAATCGGTTGCGGTCGACCCCAAGGCGTTGCAAGACGCGCTGCAAACCCAGGTCGACCTGGGCAATCTGCCTGAGGTGCCGAAAGACCAAAGCTGGATCGATCTGCAGTGGGCGGACCAGCAGGCCGCCAAGCACTACTGAGTGAACGCGCCTGCCACGATTGCCGGTGTCAGGCGCCAGGGAAAATCCATGAGCAAAGATATCCGCTTCAATGCGTTCATGATGAACTGCGTCGGACACCTGGCTCCCGGTCAATGGACCGCCGACGGCGACGACTCGGTTCGTTATCTGGACCCCGATTACTGGGCTGAGCTGGCTCGTTTGCTGGAGCGCGGTCTGTTTGACGCGCTGTTCCTGGGGGATGTGCTGGGGGTTTATGACGTAGATTCGCAATCGGCCGATCCTGCGCTGCGCAATGCCGCGCAGGTGCCGATGAATGATCCGTTTCCTTTGATCCCGCTGATGTCGCAGGTCACTACTCATCTAGGGTTTGGCATCACCGCGTCAGCGACCTATGAGCCGCCCTACTTGCTCGCGCGGCGATTGACCACCCTCGATCACCTGACACGTGGCCGCGTGGCGTGGAACATCGTGACGTCTTATCTGGAGAGTGGCGCACGCAGCCTGGGGCTTGATGCGCAGGTCGGCCACGACGATCGTTACGAGCGCGCCGATGACTACCTCACGCTGTGCTACAAACTGTGGGAAGGCAGCTGGGAAGACAGCGCCGTGCAGATCGACCGCGACGCGAGACAGTATGCAGACCCTGGAAAAGTCCATCGCATCCAGCACAACGGCCCTTACTACCGAAGCGAAGGCATCTACCAGTGCGAACCGTCGCCGCAGCGCACACCGCTGTTGTTTCAGGCGGGAGGGTCACGCAGAGGGCAAGCCTTCGCGGCGACGCACGCCGAATGCATCTTCGTCGGCGCGCCAACGCGCAATGGCCTCAAGCGCAGTGTCGACCAATTGCGTCTGGCGCTTGCAGCGCAGGGTCGACCTGCCGACAGCGTGCGCTTCTTCGCCATGTTTACGGTCATCGTTGAACCCACCAGCCTTCTTGCGGCGCAACGTCTGGCCCAGCTGCAAGGCCGGATCAGTTACGAAGGTGCCCGGGCGTTGCTGTCCGGCTGGACAGGCATCGATCTGTCTCGCTATGCGCCGGGGGACACGCTGACCTATGTCGACACCGAAGCCGGACAATCAGCCCTCGCCTCCTTCAGCAAGCTCGACCCGACACACGTCTGGACCGTCAAAGATGCTGTGGAGTTTGTCGCGCTAGGCGGGCGAGGCCCTGTCGTCGCGGGCAATCCGCAGGAAGTCGCCGATGCGTTGCAGAGCTGGATGGACGACACCGGCATCGATGGCTTCAATCTGGCCTATGTCGAGTCCACCCGGACTTTCAAAAACATCGTTGAACTGCTCGTACCCGAACTGCAGAAACGTGGCGCTTACAAGGCTGCCTATACGCCGGGCACCCTGCGTGAAAAGCTATTGGGAAAAGGGCCGGGATTGGCAACAACCCATTCGGGCTACCAGTACCGCGTCGGCAGGCCGTGAGCGGTAGTCGGAACGGGCTTTGCGGATCGGTTTAACACTCGCGGCGAAAATAACCGTTGGGCATAGCCTTATGCTTTCATTCTGGTAGCAACGGGCATGAGTCATCGGCGATGCTTTGAGGCCCTATCATCGCTTCCTGCAAGGAAATGCCATGCCGCGCCATTTGATCTTCGCCCTGTTTTGCCTCCTGCTTTCTGCGACCGCAAACGCAGTCGAACGCTGGGAAACCCTACCCCCAACTCCCGCCCCGGTAACCGGAGCAAAAACAGGATACGCCGCGGTCAACGGCGTAAAAATCTATTACGCCATCAGCGGACATGGCTCGCCGGTGGTGTTGCTGCACGGCGGTTTGTCGAACTCCGATTACTGGGGCAAGCAGATCCAGGCGCTGGCTGCAAAACACACGGTGATCACCCTCGACAGCCGGGGACATGGCCGCAGCTCCAGGAATGCACAGCCCTTCGGCTATGACTTGATGAGCGATGATGTGGTTGCCGTGCTCGACACGTTGAAGATCCCGCGCGCAGACATTGTGGGCTGGAGCGACGGCGCAATCATCGGTCTGGACCTGGCGATCCGATACCCGCAACGCACCGGAAAGGTGTTTGCTTTCGCCCCCAACACGTTGACTTCCGGGGTGAAGGACAACGTCGATAAAAATCCGAATTTCGCCGCCTTCATCGAGCGTGCCGGCAAGGAATACGCGCACCTGTCACCGACGCCCAAGGATTACGACGCCTTCGTCGAGCAGATCAGCCACATGTGGGCCAGCCAGCCAAACTTGACCGATGCTGACCTGAAGAAAATCAGCTCACCGATCCTGATCGTTGATGGCGATCATGATGAAGCCATCAAGCGTGATCACCTGGAATATGTCGCTTCCACCATCCCCCACGCAGGCCTACTGATTTTGCCCAATGTCAGCCACTTCGCCTTCATTCAGGACCCAGATTTTTTCAATGCTGCTGTGCTGCTTTTTCTTGGAAATCAGTGATGAGAAATAACTCTAGGCTGCATAACACTGGCTGATGCGGCATTCAGCTGCTGTGCCGGCAGGCTGACCCGCACATCAAACGACCGACCGCACCAGCCCCCGCTTGAGCCAGGTGTACAGGTTCAAGCCTTCCCGTGACAGCTCGCCGTCGGCACGACGACACAGGTAGTACGCGCGACCGTCGTCCAGTGCATGGTCGAACAACTTGACCAACTCGCCCCGGTCTCGCAGCGGCGCGATCAGTGGCTCGCGCAGCAAAGCGCACCCCAGGCCATTGAGCGCGGCAGTCAGCGCCAGCTGGCCGTCTTCGAACAACAAGCCCTGAAGTGCTGCCGGGTGTTTCACGCCAACACTTTGCAGCCATTGCGCCCAGGTGCCACGCTCTTCGTCATGCAGCAAGGGCAGATCGATCAAAGCGTCGGGGGCTTCGATCACGCCGTGATGCGCCACGAACGCCGGGCTGCACCAGGCTGTGACTTCGCCTGACATCAATGGCTCGCTGTGATAACCCGGCCAGTGCCCGGTGCCAAACCGAATGGAGATATCCGCCGCGTCGCTTGGGTAGCTGCGGTGATTGGCGTACGTCACGTTGACGTCCACCCCGGGGTTCTCGCCCAGAAACTCCCCCAACCGAGGGATGAACAGGTTGATGCCAAACATCGGAATCAGGCTGATGGTGATTTGCCGGGTCGCCGATTTTTCCCGCACATGCTCCGTGGCGCTGCGCAACACCGCGAAGGCAGAGCGAATCGCTCGGTAGTACTCGCGCCCCTCGTCTGTCAGCACCAGGTTACGGCCCTGCCGGGAGGTCAGCGATTGGCCCAAAAACTCTTCCAGCACACGCAACTGATGACTGATGGCCGAGGCAGAGACATCCAGCTCGCGCGCCGCCGTATTAACCCCACCATGACGAGCGAATGCCTCGAAAGTGCGCACGGCTCGCAGAGGAGGATCGTTATCCAACTGTTCTCTTTTCGTCATGTGTTGAGCTTATATTCTATTTAACAGCATGAAAAGCCCCTGATAACGGGAGATTTTTGCCGATTACATTGCGGTTATAGCGTTATGAATTAATGATATTTGATAAATATAGAATGATTGCCTAGTGTGCGAGCCCTGTTCCAGTCGCCGACCGCGACATCAAGACTCAAGGCGTTTTTTCGTTCATGGATACCCTGATTCAACAGCTACTCAATGGGCTGGTACTTGGCAGTTTGTATTCGCTGATCGCGCTGGGCTACACCATGGTTTACGGCATTCTGCGGATCATCAATTTTGCCCACGGTGACGTGCTGATGATTGGCGCGCTCATCGGGCTGTCGGTTATCCATGTGCTGCAAAGTACCTTTCCCGGCATGCCCAGCCTGGCAGTGCTGATCGCCGCGACGGTAGTGGCAATGATCGCCTGCGCGTTGCTCGCAGGATTGATAGAGCGTGTGGCCTATCGACGTCTGCGCAACGCGCCGCGCCTGGCTCCCCTGATCAGCGGGCTCGGCGTATCGCTGCTGTTGCAGACTGCGGCGATGTTGATCTGGAGCCGCAACCCCTTGTCGTTTCCGCAACTGCTGCCACTTGACCCGATTGAAGTCACCCAGGGCGACGCTACCCACGCCCCCGCTATCACCAATCTGACGGCCATTGCGACGATAGCTATCGCGATGCTGGTCATGGGCGGTTTGTTGTTGCTGGTCAATCGCACACGACTGGGCCGTGCGATGCGCGCCGTTGCCGAAAACCCGCAAGTGGCCAGCCTTATGGGCATCAACCCGAACGCGGTCATCGTCCTCACCTTCGCCATCGGCGGGGCCCTGGCTGCGCTGGCGGGCATCATGATGGCGAGCAACTACGGCAGCGCACATTTCTACATGGGCTTCTTACCGGGGATCAAAGCCTTCACGGCCGCCGTCCTGGGCGGTATCGGCAACCTCAAGGGCGCGATGCTCGGCGGGGTGTTGCTGGGCCTGATCGAGTCATTGGGCACCGGTTATATGGGCGAATTGACCAACGGGGTTTTTGGTAGCAACTATCAGGATGTGTTCGCCTTCCTGGTGCTGATTGCCGTGCTGGTGCTGCGGCCGTCCGGGCTGTTGGGCGAACGACTGGCGACACGCGCATGAACCTCATGATCGCGATTACACGCCCCGCTCATCGTGCCCGTTTGGGCGCCCTGCTGTTTGCCGCTGCGCTCATGCTCGCGCCGTGGATTGTCGGTCATGCGGGCGGCAACGCCTGGGTGCGCACACTGGACTTTGCCCTGCTGTACATCATGCTCGCGCTGGGGCTGAACATTGTCGTCGGTTATGCCGGGCTGCTGGACTTGGGTTTCATAGCCTTTTATGCAGTAGGCGCCTATGTCGCGGCGCTGTTGTCGTCGCCGCATTTGCTGACGCAATTCCCGGCGCTGGCCGCTGCCCTGCCCCACGGCTTGCACACGTCCATCTGGCTGATCGTGCCGGTGGCAGGAGCGATCGCAGCGGGCTTCGGCATTCTGCTGGGTGCCCCGACCTTGAAGCTACGCGGCGATTACCTGGCTATCGTGACCCTGGGTTTCGGTGAAATCATCCGTATTTTCCTGCGTAACCTCGACCGGCCCGTCAATATTACCAATGGGCCGAAAGGTATCTCCTCCGTCGATCCGATTCAGCTGTTTGGCTTCAGCCTGGCCCGCACACAAGAGATATTCGGCATGCGAGTGCCTTCGGTCTATTTCTATTACTACCTGTTTGCGTTGCTGGCCGTGCTGATCGTATGGGCATGTCTGCGGCTTCAGGATTCCCGGATCGGACGGGCCTGGATGGCCATTCGTGAAGATGAAGATGCTGCCGAAGCAATGGGCCTGAATACCCGTCGCCTGAAGCTCTTGGCCTTCGCCATAGGCGCCAGCTTTGGCGGTGTCGGCGGCGCACTGTTCGCCTCCTTTCAAGGGTTTGTGTCACCGGAGTCCTTCAGTCTCAATGAGTCAGTAGCGGTATTGGCCATGGTGGTGCTGGGCGGAATGGGCCATATCCCGGGAGTCATTCTGGGCTGCCTATTGCTGGCAGCACTGCCGGAAGTCTTGCGCGCCACCATGGGCGGCCTGCAACAGTCGCTGTTCGGCCAGGTGCTGGTGGACCCGGAGATCATCCGACAGCTGTTCTACGGCCTGGCCCTGATTCTGGTGATGCTGTATCGCCCCGCCGGTCTGTGGCCTGCAAGCCGGGAGCGCCTGCGATGAGGATTTCTTTGCTGCAGATCGAAGGCGTCAGCAAGCAGTTTGGCGGCATCAGTGCCCTGACGAATGTGAACCTGAGCATCGCGCCCGGCACTGTACACGGGCTGATCGGCCCCAATGGCGCCGGCAAGACGACGTTTTTCAACGTGATGACCGGCTTGTACCGGGCAGATGCGGGACGTTTTGTGTTGGACGGTACGCCCTACGAACCGACGTCGGTACACAAGGTGGCTCAAGCAGGCATCGCCCGGACGTTCCAGAACATCCGTTTGTTCAATGCCATGAGTGTGCTGGAAAACGTGATGATTGGTCGCCATGTGCGCACGCGGAACGGCGTGTGGGCAGCACTGAGCCGCCACCGGCAGGCCCGCGCCGAGGAAGCCGAGACACGGCGCATTGCCCGTCACTGGCTGGATTATGTCGGGATCGGCGATCTGGCCGAACGTCGCGCGGACACCCTGTCTTACGGCCACCAGCGCCGCCTGGAAATCGCCAGGGCGCTGGCAACCGAGCCAAAACTACTGGCACTGGACGAACCTGCGGCCGGGATGAACGCCGCCGAAAAAATCCAGCTGCGCGGTTTGCTGGACAAGATCCGCAATGACGGCCGCACGCTGCTGCTCATCGAGCACGACGTCAAACTGGTCATGGGCCTGTGCGACCGCATCACCGTGCTCGATCACGGCGAGGTGATTGCCGAGGGCGCGCCCCAGACAGTGCGCAGCCACCCGGCCGTTATCCAAGCCTATCTGGGAGCTGGCACCCATGACTGAACCCCTGTTGCACATTGCTGCGCTGGACGTGCATTACGGCGCCATCCAGGCCGTCAAGTCAGTGGATCTGCGGGTAGACGCCGGTGAGCACGTGACGCTGATCGGCTCCAATGGCGCAGGCAAGACCTCGGCGCTCAAGGCCTTGACTGGCCTCATCCCTGCTACCGCCGGAGACATCCGGTTCGACGGCCATTCGCTGCTGGGGCTGGCCGCCCACGAGCGCACGGCACTGGGGCTGGTCATGGTGCCCGAAGGCCGAGGAGTTTTTGCCCGGATGAGCGTGCTGGAAAACCTGCAGGCCGGCGCCTACCTGCGCCGCGACATGGCGGCGATCAACAACGAGATCGAACAGATTCTGGACTGGTTTCCACACTTGAAACGCCGTTTGCAGCAGCCGGCCGGTTTGATGTCCGGTGGCGAGCAACAGATGTTGGCCTTGGGTCGCGCACTGCTGTCACGCCCTCGCCTGCTCATTCTCGATGAACCTTCGATGGGGCTGGCACCGGTGATGGTGGAGAAGATTTTCGAGGTCATCAGCGAGGTCTGCCGGGCAGGCATGACCTTGCTGTTGGTCGAGCAGAACGCCCGGCTCGCCTTGAAGGTGACCGAGCGGGCTTACGTCATGGACAGCGGACGCATCAGTCTGACAGGCGCCTCGTCCACTTTGATCAACGATCCTCAGGTTCGCACTGCGTACCTGGGGGAATGAACCCAACGCTACCGGGCTTCCGGCGTGTAACCACCGACATCGCGGCCACAAGAAGCAGCGATCATACTCAGGAAACACCCATGCATTTCACTGCGCTTATCAAACACGCCGCGCTGACCGGCCTCGTCATATCCAGCCTGGCCGCCGCCGTGGCGCAAGCTGATCAACAAGTGTTGATTGGACTCGCGGGCCCGTTGACCGGACCATCGGCGCGTATCGGCAAGGACCTGGAAAATGGCGCGCAACTGGCCATTGATGCAGCCAACGCGCGCCACCCCAAAATCGGCGGCGAGGGCGTGACTTACAAGCTGGTGTCAGAAGATGATCAGTCCGATCCTCGCACGGCGGTAACGGTTGCCCAGCGTCTGGTCGACGCAGGCGTAGTCGGCGTGGTCGGGCACTGGAACACCGGGACCAGTATCCCGGCAGCCCGTGTCTATCACGACGCAGGCATTGCACAGGTAGCACCCGTCGCCACCGGGCATGCCTACACCCAACAGGGTTTCGACACCAGTTTCCGGATCATGGGCCATGACGACGACGGCGGCCAGGTGGCGGGCAAGTACGCCCTGGAGTCGCTTAAGGCCAAACGCATTGCGGTTATCGATGACCGTACCGCGTTCGGTCAGGGCCTGGCGGATCAGTTCGTCAAATCCATCGAAGCAGGCGGCGGCAGCGTCGTCTCCCGCGAGTACGTGGACGACAAAACCGTGGATTTCAGTGCGGTCCTGACCAACGTGCGTGGCAAGAATCCTGACTTGATTTTCTTTGGCGGCGTGGACGCTCAGGCCGCCCCGTTGGCTCGTCGCATCAAGCAGCTGGGGATCAAGGCTACGCTGATGGGGGCTGGCGGGTTTGTCAGCCAGACCTTCCTTACTCTCGCGCAGAAGGATGGCGAAGGCGTGACCGCGCTTGAGCCCGGACTCGCTATCGAGCAGATGCCTGGCGGTAAAGCGTTCGAGCAAGCGTATGTCGACCGCTACAAGACGCACATCGAACTGCATGCGCCCTTCGCTTACGACGGCGTCGGCGTCTTGATCGCGGCGCTGGAAAAAACAGGCTCCACCGACCCGCAAAAGTATCTGCCGGTATTGCGCGCCATTGATTATCAAGGCGTCACCGGCCCGATTGCTTTTGACACCGAAGGCAACCTGAAAAACCCGACTTTCACCGTATACCAGGTTAAAGCCAACAAATGGCAACCGGTCAGCGTCGCGGGCGGCAAGCCGTGATGTAAGCGCCTGATGTCATCCAGGGACAGCCCGCATCGTTCGTGCTGTCCCTTTTTACCGTGAACCGAGGAGTACTGACATGAGCGCTGTCGAAGGTGAACTGGGCATCCTGGCCCGGCGGCGGATCGAAGCTGAAATCATCAAACCCATCTACGAAATACTGGTGCGCGACTACGGTAAACAGAGCGCCCAGGCCGTCATCGGCGAGGCCGTGTCTCAGGCGGCAGTGAAAGCCGGCGAATACTTCGCGGCGCGCGAGCCCCATGGGCCAACGCTCGAAGGTTTCGTTGCGCTGCAGGAACTCTGGGAGAAAGACGACGCACTGAAAGTCGAGATCATTGCCAGCGACGCCTCCCGCTACGATTACGACGTGCATCGCTGCCGATATGCCGAGATGTACCACGAAATGGGGCTGGGCGAGATTGGGCACCTGCTCTCCTGCAACCGCGATGAAGTGTTCATCGTCGGTTACGACCCCAACGTGCAGCTGACCCGCACGCAAACCCTGATGCAGGGCGCCTCACACTGCAATTTTCGCTACAAGGTCAAAGACCGGGAGCCAGGGCAATGAGTATTTCGCCACGCATCGATGCTGCCCGGTTGTGGGATTCGCTGATGGAAATGGCGCAAATTGGCGCCACGGCCAAGGGCGGCGTTTCGCGGCTGGCGCTGACCGACGAGGATCGACGCGGCCGTGATCTGTTCGCGCAGTGGGCGTCGGACGCCGGTTGCACACTGCGCATCGACGCCATGGGTAACATGTTTGCCCGCCGCCCCGGACGCGACGACAGCCTGGCACCCGTGCTGACCGGCTCCCACGCAGACTCGCAACCCTTCGGCGGCAAGTTCGACGGTATCTACGGCGTGCTGGCAGGTATTGAGGTAATACGCACGCTCAATGACCATGACATCCAGACCGACCGCGCCATCGAGGTGGTCAACTGGACCAACGAAGAGGGTTCGCGCTTCGCTCCGGCGATGATCGCTTCGGGGGTTTACACCGGCGTGTTCGACCTTGAGTACGGTTTGTCGCGCACAGACGCCCAAGGCATCTCGCTGGGTGAGGCCTTGCACACTATCGGTTATGCAGGCGACGAACCCATGGGCGGCCGCGACATTCATGCCGCGTTCGAACTGCACATCGAACAAGGGCCGATACTGGAAGTCGAAGGCATCACCATCGGTGTGGTCACCGGCGCGCAAGGGCAGCGCTGGTATGAAATCGAACTGGTCGGCCGCAGCGCCCACGCTGGCACCACGCCCATAAACCATCGGCTCGACGCCCTGCTCGGCATGTCGCGTGTGGTCGAAGCCGTTCATGCGTTGGGCATTGCCGAGGGGGATGAAGGACGTGCGACGGTGGGCTGGGCCAATGTCTTTCCCAACTCGCGCAATGTGGTGCCGGGGCGCGTGGTATTCAGCGTCGAGTTTCGTCACCCGGACGAGGCGACGCTGGAAAAACTGGACAGGCTACTGCGCCAGCAGGTTCGGTCCATCTCCGAGACGATCGGCTTGCAGCACACGCTCAAACAGATCTTCCAGTACGCGCCGATTGCCTTCGATGCCGCGTGTATCAATCAGGTTGAGCAGGCCGCCACGGCGCTCGGCTACAGCCAGCGCCGTATGATCTCCGGGGCCGGACATGATGCCTGTTACCTAAGCACTGTAGCGCCCACGTCGATGATCTTCGTGCCGTGTGTCGAAGGGCTCAGCCACAACGAAGCCGAGCACATCCACCCTCATTGGGCAGAAGCAGGCGCCAACGTATTGCTGCTGGCCATGCTCGCCAGCGCGAAAAGCTGAGGTTTGAGCGCCTTACTTCTCGTGGCGAAGACGCCTGGGTTGACCGGACACTGAAACCAAAAAAGCCCCGACGCGCAACGTCGGGGCTTTCTTTTGATCGGTCAAGCGAACTCATTCATTCGCAGGACACAATCCACAGATCAGCAAGTGCAGCACATCATCGGCATGCCGTTGCAGCTCATCATCATCGGCATGGCGCAATCGTTCATCATCTTCATCATCAATGCGCAGCAGTTGTTCATCATTTCCATGCTCATGCCCGGCATCGGCATCATCTTGCAGGTCATGCTGTCAGCGCCAACGGTGCATTCCATCATGCACTTCATCATCGGCATCGGCATGCCCATGGGCATCATCATCGACATGTTCATGGTCGACATCATGTTCATCATCGCCATGCCGTCTTCGGACATGCACATCATCGACATGTTGGCGCAATGCATCATCATCGGCATGCCGCAGTTCATCATCATCGCCATCATGTCGGCGTTGTTCTTGAACATGGCCATGTCCATACCAGCGGCGGGCTTCATCGTGAACATCATGGCGTCTGCCATCATGTCGCACTTCATGGTCGCCATCATCATCGGCATGCCCATCATTGGCATCATCGGCATGGTGGTGTTCATTGGCATCTGCATTGCGTTCATCATCTTCGAAACTCCGTAATCGACAGTAATGTTGAAACTAATGGGCCGATTCTAAGCTTGCAGGTCTGTCACGCAAGGAGCCGGTCCAGCAGACCCTGCGCTCGCTGCATGCGGTGTTTGAGGCATGAAACAGCTATTTGACACGCTATAACAAGCATACGGCTGCTTTAACGTATCAATCAGTCGCCTTAACACCATAATCGACACGATCGATATACTTTCCAAAACTATGAACCATTGATTTGGAAATAAACGATCTAACCAGAGCGAGAAATAGTTACGTGGCAGCTATGTCGTGAGTTTTGAATATGCGTATCGACGTTGATGCGGTACCAGGCGCGTCAGTCATTGTCCGAACTCCAAGCGCGTTTGTGCACACCATCCTCGGCCATGGCATGAATGCCGATCGAATGTCACCCTGTTAAATCTCGCCGGCACACGCTTGCCGCAGTCGCTCGACCACTTGCGCAATCGATGGGCCTTCAATCGCCGGCGGCTGGGCGCGTTCGCCGAACTCGCGCCAGATGAAAAGCGTCAATTCGGCACCATCGGTACGGGTCTCGGCTTTTTGCGGATTGGCGAAAGCGTCCAGCAGTCGATAGCGACGATCTTCCCAGAACAGCTTCTCGACCCAGGGATACACCGGGATCAAATGAAAGTGAATGGGGTAACCCAAGGAATGGCCGTAACGGCTCACATAGAGGTGCTTAGGCGCCAATTCACGTTGCAGGATCGCTTGGGAGCGCGCTAATAGCTCGCCGAATTCGTGGAGCGCGGCTGGCGGGAGGTCAGCGAGGGAATCCACTGGAGCCTTCGAGCCGAGAATCAGGTAACCCGGCAATGCTGATGCAAAATTGTGATTGATGACCCAATGTTCGGTCTCGTGAATGATCATTTCACTGGGGATCTGAAGACGACTTTCGATAACGGGCATAAAGCGTTCCGTGAGTGCATCGAACTGATGGGTGCGGAGCATAGGTGGCGGAAAAGACTCGTTTGGAGTGCTTTTTTTAATTCGGCTGCGGCTCGCAATGTGGCTTGGCCGATGCACCTTACATGCCGATACGGTTCATGGGCGCTCTGAACGTCCGCCCCTCTAAACCATAAGTCCTAGCCGACAAGACTGTTCGTCCGCTGCTGCCAAATCAACACTTGAGACTCTCGTGCCAAGTAAAGCTTTCGACTCCCCAGGGACGTCCACCCAGTTCTATGGGCTGAGCAACCTGCCTCAGGCCGCCAAGTCGCTCATAAAAATCCCGATGGGGGTTATTTGATAACACCAAAGCAGTTAATCCTAGCCGGCTTGGAACTTGTAGCTGCGTTGCTAGCATCATGAACAGTAAACGACCCCAACCCTTGTCTTGCCAATCTTCTAACAAGTACAGACCATAAAGTTCGTTGGGCACACCGAACGAACTATTGCGGTTTGGTCCGCCTGAGGAGAATCCCACAACCTCATCTAAATGCTTGGCGACGTAATAAAATACACCCGTACTGGTAAAGATTTTCTGATGCCTGTGCAACTGGCTCTCGACTGTCAGGCTGGATAAAAATGCTGTTGGCAGAATGCCCTGGAACGTTGTCTGCCAGCTTTTCACCGTCACTGCCGCGATAACAGGCAGATCTTCCAGGGTCGCCCTCTCGATTCTAAATGCCATATTTTCACTCATTTGACAGCTATGAGACTCAACTCTCAGCAATTTGAGTGCCAGCTTATATGGAATCTTGCGATACCAATTCTCGGTATTGATAAGCCTTGGATGATGCCGAACAAGCAGTATTGTGGAATAACTGTTGGCTCGCAGGCAGCCATCGTCTGAGTAATAACCTCCTTCGTATCTACCGAATATTTGCCAACCTGCGGTCTTCTAAATGCTTACTTCACGGGCTCGTCCCGCTGCGGGAAACGGGCGAGACGATGCTTCGGATCGCTCTGTTTCAGAAATCCAAGCGGTAGCGGACTTCCTCCAGTGTCCAACCGCTGCGGCTAATGGTCCGTGTTGACGAGTACTCCGGCGTAAAGCCTGAGTTTTGGTAGAAGCGAATTGCCCGTTCATTCCCCACTAAGACCCACAGTGTCACTGCCCGAAAACCTCGACTAACCAGATGCTTGCGGGCCCTGAGCCACAGCAGCCGGCCAAGTCCGCGGCCCCAATATTCTTCCAGGACATAGAGCGCCTGAACCTCTCCACCGACGCCAGTCTCCGCGTCCTCATCGCGGCTCGCACTTAAGGCAATCCAGCCGACAAGGCGTTCGTCCTCCATGGCCACGTACACATGTGGCTCGCCGTTCTGGATCGAAGTGGTCCATTGCTCAGTGCGACGGTCCAGCGTGGCGTCCAGTGACGCCAAGTAATCGCCTGGTATCAAATCGCGGTAGGCCTGCTGCCAACTGCGTATATGTACTGCGGCAATCGCGCCGGCATCATGTGGCTCGGCTGAGCGAATCATTGAAGGAGCTTCCTTATAGTGAATATCTTCCTTTTTTCATCAGGAATCGTGCCAGCCACCTGAGCTTGGGGTTACGCGGCCGCGAACGGCAATGAGGAATAAGGCTTGGCATAACCACCTGTTTCCCAGGGAACGAATTTTGCGTAGTACTCACATACTTAGCTCAGGACGACCGTATGAAATTGCACGCTCATCTCCACCAATTAGAAACCGAGCTGCTAGGAGAAGATGCTCGACGCAATCCGCTTGTGCTGGAGCGACTACTGGCTGACGACTTTCTGGAGTTTTCTGCAAGCGGAACTGTTTGGCGCAAACCGGAGATCATTGACGCGTTGAACGTGGAAGTCTTCGTAGCGCGGAGCATCAGCGACTTTGCACTCACCCTGATCAGTGAAGATGCAGCGTTGGTGACCTACACCTGCACTAGCGCGCGATACAAATCACTGCGCAGTTCTGTCTGGCGGCGAACCACTGAAGGGTGGCAACTGTTCTTTCATCAAGGCACGCCGATGCAGGCCGCGCAGTGAGAAAGCTTGCGCTGTATAGCGATCAGAGTGGCCTTTCCGACATGGACGCGCGGTTGCTCCAAATGATTGGCTGCGCGGCACCGCGAATTGGCTACATTGCCTCGGCGCCGGACCCACAGCGGATTTACTTTGAAGATCGGCGCCGTTTCTACGCCGGGTTGGATGCGAGGTTGGCCGTGTATGTAGATGAGCTGAACGCTCCAACCGATGACGAATGGAAGCGATTGCTGACGTGTGACGCTATTCACTTGTCTGGCGGGAATACTTTTCACTTTCACAAATGGCTACTGGAAGGCGGCCTATTTGCGGATTTAAGAGCATTTGCTGATCAGGGAGGCGTACTCATAGGCGTGAGCGCAGGCGCGATATTGATGACGCCCGATACCCGGGCGGCCGCCCTGTGCGGTGATCAGCGCTCTGAATATGCCGATGATGATCACGCGCTCGCACTGGTGAACTTTCATTTCTGGCCACACTTTACGGATGCGCCGCGGGATAGGGAAACAGCAAGGCTGGCAGTCGAATTGGAGCCGTTGTATTGCTGCGGCAACGGAAGCGGCGTCATCGTCGAGGGCCACCTCATTGAGAGGTTTGGCGTTGTTAAACTGCATGCAGTGAATTAACAAAACCTCATTGGAATCAGGCAACTGAAAAAGGGTCGGGTGGTGAACCATTACGGGCTTACACCTGGCCGACCTCCGTGGATAACAGACGTTCGCTAACTATCGCCACCGCACTGGCCGCAGAGGTACGGGCTGTATCTATCGTGAAAGGAGCGTTCTCCCAGGCGTCATAGTCGTGATCCAACACAGATTGCCAAGTGGGTGGTGTTAGCCCGGGAATATCACCTTGTCTGGTTTCGACTCGACGCTGGTGTTCAGCTTTGTCGGAGCAGACCACTTGAATGTTCACAAGAGCGACCCCGGCGCACGAGGATATTTCGCTCCACGCTTTGCGGCTTTCGATGACCGGGTTCACACAGTCAACGATGACCGTGCTGCCCAGTTGAAGATTACTCAAAGCCAGTTGATTGGCGACGAGGTATCCACTGCGCCCCACTTCCCCGGCGACCGCACCCGAATTTCTGATGGCCTGTTCAATGGTGTCGATCCGCAAATATACGGCGCCTAAACTGGTGGCCAGCGCATGGGCGATGGTCGTTTTTCCGGTGCCTGGGAGGCCGCTGAAGACGATGAGCATTTTATCTCCTGTCAATGGAACCACATTTTGCCGGTAAGCCGTCCAGCTATTGACCTTGGCTTAGTGACAATAGCCCGCCGAGCTATCGGGCAAGCAAATTGTTGGCGGGTGAATTTAGGTATGGAACCATACCAATGACCTCGAACAGCGAATCGCTATTGAGACTAACGCACGCATTGTCCCTGGCGTGTCGATTGCCGTTAAAGGCGATGGAGAACCCGACGGCTGCAAACAAAGGAATGTCCGACACTGAATCCCCAACATGAAAAACTTCGGGCAGGTCGATGCCCCGGGCTGCGCACAACTCACTGACGAAAAGGGGCTTGTCGTGCTCGGTGAAATCGGATTCGACTTCGCCGGTGAAAACGCCCGATTCATTGACTTTCAGCGTCGGCCCGCTGGAGCCAATGAAGCCGTATCGTTCTGCAAAAATCTCGCCGACGTTGCGCCAGGCCAAGGTGCATATCACTGAGGGGATACCCCGTCGTTGAAGCCAGTCGACGGTCTTTTTTATATCGTCAATCACCGGGATGTCTTCCAGCATTCGAACGAGATCGTCCCGGTCCAGATTGCTGTAATAAAGCGCATCGCGAGCGGCCACTTCGATATTGCTGATGCGGCCTTCAAGGTAGCGTTCCTCAAGATCGCGCATCACCTCCTCATGGCCTATTTTCCACCCGTGCTGGTCAGGGCCAAAGTCCCGTCCAGATCAAAGCAGGCGAGTTTCCACGACATCGCAACCTCCGGCCAGATGACAAAACGCAGGATTATTAGAGCGAGGCTTGCCCGCAAAACTGAGGACGCGAAGTGTCGGACAAACCGAGCCGCTTACCTCGCGAACAAGTCGCAAGGCCGCCCACTTGCTCCTGCAGGTGATTGGGCTATCAGATAGAGCTTCCTTGTCTATGACCACAAGGTACTCACCACTGAACGCTGCAATGGCGCTTCACCCGAAGGAGGCTGATCAGGGGGCATCAGGAAACGCCCGAGGTCCCTGCGGGCTTCTGGCCCGAGCAAGCCGACGACGACATCAATCCCCGCTTCCTGCAGAATTCGAATACCCGCACCCGAGTTCCTGGGGTCGGGATCGAGCATGCCGACGTAGACTTTTTCAACGCCAGCGGTCACCAGCGCCTGAGCGCAAGAAGGCGTACGCCCATGAAACGCACAGGGCTCGAGCGTTACGAATGCCGTGACTCCTTGACTGCCGGCCGGCAACCGACTCAACGCCATCGCCTCCGCATGATGATGCCCGGGTCGCCGGG
Organism: Pseudomonas rosaeacicularis; assembly: GCF_057128745.1. Taxonomy (NCBI): domain Bacteria; kingdom Pseudomonadati; phylum Pseudomonadota; class Gammaproteobacteria; order Pseudomonadales; family Pseudomonadaceae; genus Pseudomonas; species Pseudomonas rosaeacicularis. Next base: position 26,748 of record NZ_JBSKHT010000025.1, on the reverse strand, counting down.
TAAAGCCCTGACTGACCACCCGATCACCCTGCACCAGCACGCATCCCACCGGCGGATTCGGCAAACATTCTGGCAACGCCTGCCTGCCTTGGGCGAGGGCCAGGCGCATGAATTGCTCGATTGTCGTACGGGGAGGGTTCACGTTATCTCTCAATTGTGAAGTTGCGAGTAAGCAGGATAACGCCCACGCTTACACGTCTAAGCCTCGAAGCTCACTGCAATGAATGACAAGCGATACGCGACATTTCTGAGCGGCCCTGTTGGCGTTGGCAAGACCACGCTTGGACGTGGCCTGGCAGACCGACTGGCCGCAGGCTTCATCGACGGCGATGATTTTTCGGCGCCTGGTCGCCCTTGGTACTGTTCCATTCACTCCACCAGCAAAGCAATTGTTCGTGAGGGGCTGGCATCCCTCACGCACACGCCTAGGCTGGTGATCGCGTACCCTCTGGGCTGCGTGAACTGGATTTATTACCACCGATATTTCGCCAATGCCGGTGTGCGTCCTTACTTCGTGAGTCTGCGTGCTTCGTACCTTTCCATCGTGGCGGCAGAGCGGCATCGCACGTTCAGCGAGCAGGAGCATCGGCGGATAAGAGTGATGATCGATGAGGGTTACGGCGAGCGCCGTTTCAGCGATCTGGTGTTCGACACCGACCGGCAGGACTTCGTGACGACGCTGAATGAGCTGGAGCCAAACATTCGTGCCGGGCTGCTCTTGACTGCGAATCCAGGGCTGCCGGACATCAATTGATCACGCGTTGCGAAACCATTGCTTATGCTCTGCACGCTGGGAAAACCTGGCTAATAAACAGTCTGCTCCGATTTTCGCAGGCCTTTGAGCAATACTCTTCAGGCCCATCACTTAATGCACCGAACATTCTTCATCAACCGCAACTTCGCGCTGCTCTGGCTCGGGCAGGCACTGTCTTCGTTCGGCGAGTTTCTGGTGGGCGCGGTGGTGACGGTATGGCTGGTCAGCGATTTGCTGGCGGGGGATCCAGACTTGCCCGCAGCCCTCGGCCTGACCGTTGCTGCCGCCACACTGCCCCGCATTTTCATCGCGCCGCTGGCGGGTGCCTGGATCGACGATGCCCCTCCCGTCCGAGTGATGGTCATCGCGGACCTGGTGCGCATCCTCGCGTCAGTGCTGTTCATGGGCGCCTACGCATGGGCCGGCATGACGCCGTGGCAGACTGTTTGTGGCGTGAGCCTGTTGCTGGCGATCAACGCCACCGCTGCGCAGTTTTTCAATCCGGCCCGCGCGTGCATCATGCAGATCGCCATCCCGCCTGAGCGACGGATTGACGCGTCTGCCAAAGCCATGTTCTCGCTGACCGGCGTCGGTGTCTTCAGCTCGGCGCTGGGGCCTTTGCTGTTCGCAGCGATCGGTGCCATGCCGGCTTTCGCGCTGGCGATAGTCGGGCTGGGAGGATCGGCTTACTGCGTGATCCGCACCACGGGCTTGGCTACCCGCATCGAATCCAGCCTTGCGGCCGAAACGTACTGGCAGGCACTGGCGTCTGGCGTTCGTCTGGCCTGGACCCACCGCACTCTGCGCCTGATGATGATCGGCACCGCGCTGTATGGGGTTTCGCTGGGCATCAACAATCCGGTCCTACCCTTGTTCGGCATGCAGACGTTAGCCCTTGAGCCGTCCGCTTATGGTGTGCTGATGGCGGCGTTTCCACTCGGAGGGCTGTCCGCGACGCTGCTCAGCCCTTGGCTGTCGAGGAGGCTGAGAGCGGAGACGCTGACCTGTGCCGCGTTGTTCCTGCTGGGGCTGGCGAACCTTGCGTACGCCCTCTCTAGCGGTTATTACCTGCCGCTGCTGACGATGTACCTTTCGGGCATGTGCTTTGCCACCTACGCCGTGGCGCAGGGCCCGGTGCTGCAAATGCATGTGCCTGCGGGTTACATGGGCCGCATCTCTTCGCTGTCCAGCCCCGTGCTGTCGATCGCCTCGATACTGGCGACCGGCGCCGTCACCGCAGCGCTTTCACAGGTACAGGCCGAGCCTGCTTTGCCTGGCGCGATTGACCCCAATGTTCTGGCGTTGACGGTGTCTGCGGTCATCGTATTAGTGGGCGCAGCACTGATGTTACGCAGCTTGAGGACGCCGGTGTCCGCAGGTGAAACTGTTGGGGAGAGTCAGTGATGACGCCTTCCATGAAGGGTCGGCCGATGATCATCTTCGACATGGATGGGACCTTGCTTGACTCTGCCCCGGGAATCACTAAAAGCCTTACCCACGCCATCCACCATCTCGGCCATGACTTTCACCCCCCTGCAGGTGTTCAGCAGTTGTTCGGGCCACCCATGAACCAAGTGGTGGCTGAACTTCTGCGTCCGTTTGGCGATGATCGCGTCGAACAGTGCGTTCAGACGTATCGCGAGCACTATCGCGACTACGGCCTGTACGACTGCAGCCCCTACCCCGGCATTGCCGAGGCCCTCCAATCGCTGATCGCCGATGGTGTCTCGCTGGCGGTCGCCACCTCCAAGCGCCAGGCGTTCGCGGACAAAATGCTACGACACACCGGACTGCACGGGATGTTCGAAGACATCCGCGGTACGGCTGCCGACGGATCCCTCGACGACAAGGCGGACCAGCTCAGGCTGATGAGCGCATCACTCCCCCATCGCCACTCATGCTTTCTCATGATCGGCGACAAACGCGACGACATGGTGGCGGCCAGCAAAAACGCCATACCTGCGGTCGGCGTCACCTGGGGATATGGCACGGCGCAGGAGCTGACTGAGAGTGGCGCGGTTGCGCTTTCGGACAGCCCCAGACACTTGCCGGGGCTTGTGCTGCGGCTTCTGGCTCAATATGACCCCGGAACGCGATCGTAACCCTCTCACAGCTGCGCACAGGAATGACCGCATGCAACCCCACGTTGTGTTCTTCGATCTCGACAACACCCTTACCCATCGTCTGCGCAGCATCGAAGCCTACGCGCGCCTGTTCGCACGCCAGTTCGCAACCCACTTGGGTCTTAACGCGCAGACCCTTATTGCGCAGGTCATTGCGGATCAAGACAACGGCGGTTATCTGCCGCCGGACAGTACTCACCCGAACATCAGAACGGCGGTGACAGTGTCCCTGCACGACCGATTGCAGTGGCGCAAGCCTGTCCCGGTCGCTGAGCTGGCGGACCATTGGTTCGAGCATTTTCCGACTCAATCAGTCGAGATGCCCGGCGCCAGCCTCCTGATCGAAAGCCTGGTGGCGCGGGGAATAAAAGTCGCGATCATTTCCAACGGCGCCCGCCAATCACGAGAGGCGACACTCGTGCACCTCCCCTTCAAGCAACATGTGTCTCTGCTGATTAGCTCGGAGTCTGCCGGCTGTCACAAACCTGATCCGGGTATTTTTCTACACGCGGCCCGGACGCTGAGAACGGCCCCGGGACAGTGTCTTTACGTGGGCGATCACCCAATCAACGATGTCAGAGGGGCGACTGCGGCTGGAATGTCCGCTGTGTGGCTGAGCGGATTTCATGTATGGCCGGAAGACGAGCCGCCGCCGCTCAAACAGATAGGAAGGCTTTCACAGATATTGTCGCTGCTGAGCTGATCGGACAGTATCAGCGGCCGGTAAGCCCGCCGGCATCAACACCCAGCGCATAAGCCATGATCGCGCGCTGAACATCCAGCAGCACCGCCTTCTGTTCATAGCCGGCAAAGTTCGGATAGCCAACAGGTTCGAGTGCCAGCTCTTCACCGATATTGAACGGCGGCGTCGGCAGCAGCACTGGATTTCCCATTGATGCCAGGTGCGCTTCAGTGAGCGACCATCGTTGATCCGCGTATCCGGCCGGCCATGAGTCGGTGATCAGGATATCGACCCTGGTGTTCACGGCGTCGGAAAACACTACATTGATATTCCCCGGGTGAAATTGCCCGTCGCAAAAATGCGTCACGACCATTCCCAATGATCCTGCCAGCTCATGCCAGGACGCCATGACATTGGTCACCGGCCCCCACAGTCCGATGCTGACGTCGCGGATGTCACCAAACCGTGAGTGTATGTAGAACCCGTCCGACAACACCTCGCAAGGGTGGCCGCCGGAACTCATGGCGTTTATCACCGGCCGAACACTGGCTTGGGCGAAGTCTCGCAACCGTTGCTGATTGGCTTCACGGATCACGTACGCCGAATAAAACGGATCGAGATAACCCGCCAGATCCGAGACACGTTCTCGGGTCTTCAACAGGTTGGGCAGCTCGACGTACTCCAGGCCAAGCTGCCTGAACGCTCGGATAAACGTCGTTCGCGTACGAATCCCATTGCCTTCGAATGACCAGCCGATATTCCCCTCCAGTGCAGGGGCGGGCTGTCGAGCGAGTGCCCAGATGGCAAAGACCTCTTGCGAGGTCAGGTCACACAGATCGATCAGTTTCAAAATTCAGAGCTCCTTCAAGAGGGCCGAACGGTTTGGCCGTTCGCTGTACAACAAGACTGAATATCCAGGCTACCCCCCGCATCGAAGGGCAAGCCGCATCTTGACTGGATGATCGATGAGACCTGACCCCAGCGTGCAGGGCGGCAAAGCCTCGACCCAGGCGAAGCCAAAGCGTTCGTATAGCGCGCGGGCGGCAATGTTCGACTCAAAGACCACCAACTCTATAGCGTGAAAACCCGAATCACGACAACTGCCCACAAGCGCGGCGAGCAGAGCAGCTCCATAGCCTCGACGGCGCAAACCCTGCGTTACGTGCATGCCCAGACAGCCAATGCGCGGGTCACCGCCCGTTCGGCAGAAACTCTCCGGATAGACAGAGGCACTCCCGACTACGTGCGCAGCGTGCTCAACGACATACATTGGCCAACCATTGACCACCGACTGTCCCAATGACCGCTCGAAGGTCTCGATGCAGAGCGCCGTTGTGCGGGCGGGGTATTTACCTTCGCCATCGACGTCACAGTACAGTTTGAAAAGTGCCGACACATCACTAAGGCTCACAGGTCTGACTGCCATTTTTTGTTCTCCTGAAAATGGCCATTCAGGACGAGGACAATAAAAAAGCCCCGTCCATTTCTGGCGGGGCTTTGGTCGATGCTCATTCAGTTAAACGCGCATCTCCTTATGCTCCACCTAAGGCGAACATGGAGGAGCGAATAATGGGCATGAGCGATTGAGTCATCATCGGTCGATAGTGTGAGGATTTATTCCCGGTGTCAACGCACCTGGTAAAAACTTCCCTGGCCCAATAATTGTGCTTTTCCAAGCCCTCAATAACGCATGACGGGTCATCGTCCATAGACAAAAAAAGCAGGGATGTATGCCCCATCGATATTAGATCAACACTCTCGCAGACCGCATATTGTTCCCCCGTAACTCAACTGGAAGCAGGCGGCAATGTCAGAAAGCATCGGTGTTGAACCCTTGGCGCGTTACATCGGGGCGCTGATAACCGGCGTCGATTTGAGGGAGTCGTTGTCCCCGGCACAGATCACGGCCATTCGTGGAGCACTGGTGGAGTGGAAGGTGATTTTTTTCCGCGATCAGCCGTTGAGCCATGATCAACACATTGCCTTGGCCCGTCAGTTCGGAGAACTGACTGTCGGGCATCCGGTGTTCGGCTCAGTGCCCAATTATCCGCAGATTTATTCCGTCGCCAAATCCCGCTTCGGCACTAGGTTCGAAGGCACGCGGCTGTTCAAGCCGTGGACCGGGTGGCATACCGATGTGACGGCGGCCATCAATCCGCCCGCGGCCTCCATTTTGCGTGGCGTGACCATTCCGCCCTACGGCGGTGACACGCAGTGGACCAGCCTGGAAGCGGCTTACGACGCGTTGTCTCCCACATTGCGCGGCTTTCTTGAAACCCTGCGCGGCGAACACCGCTTCACCCCGCCGGAAGGTCAAGCTGGCAAACGCGAATTTAACGATCAGGTGAAAGCCAGAGAACTGGTGAGCCTGCATCCGCTGGTGCGGGTGCATCCGGAGAGCGGACGCAAAAGCCTGTACGTCAGCCCCGGTTTTCTAAAGCGCATCGATGGCCTCGCTCCCCGCGAAAGCGAGCAATTGCTGGCGTTGCTTTTCGAGCATGTCATCCGACCCGAATTCACGGTTCGATTCAAATGGACAGAGGGCGCCATCGCCTTTTGGGACAACCGCTCGACGGCGCACCTGGCGCCAAAAGACCTTGCCGACCTGCCCTACGATCGCCAGCTCTATCGCACCACTCTGGTGGGCGATGTCCCGGTCGGCGTGAATGGTCTGACCTCCGAGGCGCTGGCAGGCGAACCGGTGCTGGCCTATCGCGCGGATGACGCTGCTTGAGAGACAGTTCGACTCGTGGACTGTGGAGTTAGTACTGGCGTAGCACCTCACGCTGCGCCGTCCCTTGCAGTCCGGGCAAATGTTTCATGGCTCGCAATACCTTTGGAGGTCTTCAGGCAGCGAACTGTCAGGCATCCATTGAACCGCCCGCCAACCTGCCGCTCGCGCCGCGACGACATTTTCAGTGATGTCATCCAGCAGAAGCAGTTCGCTGGCCGGGACACCGGACAAGGCTACCGCCTTTTCAAAGAACTGTAGATCCGGCTTTCGGCACCCCAGCGCTGCCGAATAGTAAATGCCGTCGCAGTGGTGCCCCAGCCCAAGCTGATCAATCAGGTACGCAGCCCGCAGATGCTCCTGATTGGTGGCGAGGAAGATCTTCGTCCCCATCTCACGCTGTCGATCAAGATGTGCAATCAATGTTTGATCCAGCCTCGCATCGTGGGCAAACCAGTAGTCAATAAGGTCTTGATGAGACAGATGCCTGGCGATCTTTTTCAGCACAGGCGTCAAGGCCTCCACGAGACCCCGCTTGCCTGTGACGATGTCGTTCCAATGCGGAGTAAAAAAAGCCTGCTTCAGATCTGCCTCAGTCACCCCAAGGTCAGCTTCGATGGACGCGGACCAATGCCGGCCATCGGCCCGACCACGAACGAGAACACCATCTACATCGACCATCAGCGCGCGAATCATGGTGTGTCTTTCCCTATCAAACAGAGTCGTTTCAAAACGGGTATCACGTCCCGCCTGGCTGTTCGTAACACAACACTGGCGGAGCATTTTGCGTGGCAGCGAACAGACGTCGAAGAGTTGAAAGGCTTTCCGTGATCAACTGAGCAAAGAGAATGAATTCAACAGCTCGTATAGCCCCTCCGGCACCAGTGCTCCTTCACTGCTCAAACTGGCACTGTCGCGCCACACCGCCTTGAATCGTTCGCCGTCACTCTCCTGCCCTTCCAGCCAGGTTTTTTCGTAAAGCGCAGGGTCTTCAAATCGGGCGTCGTAGACCTGCACGACTTCGTGGCCCGGCTTGCCCAGGTAGGTAAAAATGCTCTCCAGCGTGCCGAGCAGCCGCACGTCGCGAATCGGCAGGTCCAGCTCCTCGCGAATTTCCCTGACGACCGCATCAGTGCCCCTCTCGCCGAATTCGACGCCGCCGCCCAACGGACGAAACAAAGACTGCTGCTTCACGGGATCGTGGAATGGGTTGACCAGAATCTTTCCCTGATGATGAAAAATGCAGATGGCCACAAGGCGGATACGGGGCGCTGGCATACGTTAATTCCATTTTGAATGAGTGAAGCGTGAGTCGACACTGAGCATCTTGCGAGCAAAGGTATCGTTCTTGCAGGAGGTCACGCCGTGAATTGCTGTAACCGTGCGGCAAGTCCACCAGCACTCTGCAAAAGTTGCTCCAAACAGGAAGAACGCATGACATTGACTGTCCGTAGCCTCATCGACACCGCAATGGCTAATCCGATCAACGCACAGATCGCCGCGCGGTTGCCTTCGCTGAAACTCAATCAGACCATGCTGACCGCAGGCTGTATTTTTCAGGCTGTGTGGAATCAGAAATCCGACCGGCCAGCTTCGTGGGGGGTCAATGATTACGACGTGTTCTACTTTGATGAAGACCTGTCATGGGAGGCGGAAAACGAAGTCATCGCCGCTGCAGCGGCGCTCTTCCTGGATCTGGGTGTCAAGGTCGAACTGAGGAATCAGGCACGAGTGCATCATTGGTTCCAAGAGCGCTTCGGCGCCGACTATCCGGCACTGCAGTCGGCACATGAAAGCATTGATCGCTTTCTGATTTGCTCCACCTGTATCGGTCTGCACCTGGATACCGGCGAACTCTACGCACCCTATGGTCTGGCTGAACTTGAGCAGGGCATTTTGCGCATGAACCCCCATTTCCCGCAGCCTGAGTTGTTCCTGAAAAAGGCCGAAAGCTATCAGGCGCGATGGGATTGGCTCAAAACGATAGAGGTTGGTTGAGCGGCGCTGCCTGCAACCTATTACTCTACGAATGAAGCCGCTAACAAATCACGGGTGTAAGGGTGCTCCGGTGATAGGAAAAGCTGCTCGGTGCTGCCCGCCTCCACCACCACGCCGTCCTTGATCACGATCAGGTCATGGGCCAGCGCGCGAACCACTGCCAAATCATGGCTGATGAACAGGTACGTCAACCCGTGCTCCTCCTGAAGTGTGCGCAGCAGATTGACGACCTGTTTTTGCACGGTACGGTCCAGCGCAGACGTGGGCTCATCCAGCAGGATCAGTTCCGGCTTGAGCACCAGCGCTCGGGCGATGGCGATTCGTTGTCGCTGCCCACCCGAGAACTCGTGGGGATAACGGTGTCGGGTCTGCGGGTCGAGGCCGACATCGTTCAACGCATCAATCACCTGCGCTTCTCGCTCTCGCGCATCCAGTGCGGTGTGTACGCGCAGACCTTCCTCGATTATCTGCTGTACGCTCATGCGTGGGCTGAGGCTGCCAAACGGGTCCTGAAACACCACTTGCAGCTTGCGCCGCCATGGGCGCAGCGCGCGGCCTTTGAGCTGATCCAGGGCCTGGCCCTGATAACGGATGCTGCCCTCGGCATCAATCAACCGCAGTACCGCCTGACCGAGGGTAGACTTGCCCGAACCGGACTCCCCGACAATCCCAAGGGTCTTGCCCCGTTGCAGGCGCAACGTCACGCCGTCAATGGCCTTGATCGGGGCCCTGCGCCGGAAGATCCCACCCTGAGCGAACCACACTTTTAGATCGTCCACTTCCAGCAGGGTCTCGGACTGGGCATGGGGCAGTGCACGACCGTCCGGTTCGGCCGCGAGCAACAGACGAGTGTAAGGATGCTCGGGCGTGGCGAACAGGGTCGCGCGATCGGCCTGCTCGACAATCTCGCCGCCACGCATCACGGCCACCCGCTGCGCGACGCTGCGCACAACATTAAGATCATGGCTGATCAGCAACAGCGCCATGCCCAGTTGTTGTTGCAGGTCCTTGAGCAGCGCGAGAATGCGTCGCTGCACCGTGACGTCCAGCGCGGTGGTGGGCTCATCGGCAATCAACAGCGTCGGTTCGCAGGCCAGTGCCATGGCGATCATCACACGCTGGCGCTGCCCGCCGGACAACTGATGGGGATAAGCACTGAGCCGCTGCTCAGGGTGTTGGATGCCCACCAGTTCCAGCAGTTGCAGCACCCGGGCTCGCGCCGCCGCGCCGCCCAGGCCTTTGTGCAGCAACAAGGTTTCACTCAGCTGACGCTCCACCGTGTATAGCGGATTGAGGGAGGTCATGGGCTCCTGAAAGATCATCGCAATCCGATCACCCCGAATCTGCTGCAAACGTTCGGGCCGGGCGCCGATCAGCTCTTCGCCCTGGTAGCGGATGCTGCCGCGCGTGCGCGTGATATGAGCGGGCAGCAGCTGCAGAATCGAATGCGCCGTCACGGATTTCCCCGAGCCCGACTCCCCCACCAACGCCAGGCACTCCCCCGCGTGGATGTCCAGATCGAGGCCGCGCACAGCCTTGTGTCCGTCGAACGCCACCTGCAAGTTACGAATTTCAATCAATGCATCGGTCATCAAGGCCTCTCTGATCAAGATCGGGATCAAGATCGTGGATCAAACGCGTCACGGCAGGCTTCGCCGATGAACACCAACAGGGAAAGAATCAATGCCAGGGCAAAAAATGCCGTCAAGGCGAGCCACGGCGCTTGCAGATTGTTTTTGCCCTGGCCGATCAACTCACCCAGCGAAGCACTGCCCATGGGCATGCCGAAACCCAGAAAATCCAGAGCAGTCAGAGTTGAAATGGCGCCAGTCAGAATGAAGGGTAAGTAGCTCAATGTGGCCGTCATGGCGTTGGGCAAAATGTGTCGCAGCATCACGTGAAAGTCGCCGACGCCTAGCGCCCGTGCCGCCTTGACGTACTCAAGATTGCGCCCGCGCAGAAACTCCGCGCGGATCAGATCCACAAGGCTGAGCCAGGAAAACAGCGCCATGGTCCCCAGCAACCACCAAAAACCGGGCTCGACGAAGCCGGAAAGGATGATCAACAGGTAAAGGATCGGCAGCCCGGACCACACCTCCAGCAGACGCTGCCCGAGCAGATCCACCCATCCGGCGTAATAACCTTGCACGGCGCCGGCGACAATACCGATGACCGTGCTCACAGCCGTCAGCGCCAAGGCAAACAACAGGGAGACACGGGTGCCGAAAATCACCCTGGCCAGCACATCGCGCGCCTGATCATCAGTGCCCAGCCAGTTCTCCGCTGAAGGCGGCGTGGGTGAGGGCGAGCTGAGGTCGTAATTGACCGTGTCGTAGCTGAACGGGATCGGCGCGAACAGCATCCAGCCGCCCTGCCCTTCGATCAGCTCACGAACGTAGCTGTTGCGATAGTCGGGTTGGAACGGCAGCGAACCGCCGAAATCTTCCTCGGTGTAACGCTCCAGGACCGGGAAAAACAGCGAGCCCTTGTAGCTGATCAACCACGGCCTGTCGTTGGCGATCAGATCGCCGCCCAGGCAGATGATGAACAGCGCGAGGAACAGACACAGCGACCACCAGCCCCGCCGATTGCGCCGAAAATGCAGCCAGCGACGTCGGGTTGGCGCAGACAGAACGAACATCAATGAGTCCTCGCCGAAAAATCGAGCCGGGGATCGAGCAGGCGATAGCACAAGTCGCCCGCCAGCTTTATCAGCAGTCCCATCAGCGTGAAGATAAACAGCGTGCCGAACACCACCGGGTAATCCCGGGACACGGCCGCCTCGTAACTCAGCCGCCCGAGGCCGTCGAGGGAGAAGATCACCTCGATCAACAGCGACCCGCCGAACAGCATCGTGACCAGCGCCTGAGGCAGACCCGCAACGATCAGCAGCATGGCGTTGCGAAACACATGCTTGTAGAGCACCTGTTTTTCACTGAAGCCCTTGGCCCTGGCAGTCACCACATATTGGCGGGTGATTTCATCGAGAAAGCTGTTCTTGGTGAGGATGGTCAAGGTGGCGAACCCGCCGATCACCAGTGCCAGAACCGGCAGCACCAGATGCCAGAAGTAATCGATGACTTTGCCGGTCCACGACAGCGTGGCGAAGTTTTCCGACACCAGCCCGCGCACCGGAAACCAGTCCAGCAGACTGCCGCCACCAAACACGACGATCAGCAACAAGGCAAACAGAAATGCCGGCATCGCGTGGCCAATGATGATCGCCGCGCTGCTCCAGACATCGAACCGGCTGCCATGGCGCACGGCTTTGCGTATGCCCAGCGGGACCGACACCAGATAGCTCAACAGCGTGGCCCAGAAGCCCAGGGACAAAGTGACGGGCAGCTTCTCCAGAATCAGGTCAGTGACCTTGGCGCCGCGAAAGAAGCTGTCGCCGAAGTCCATTCGGGCATAGCTGTTAAGCATCAGCCACAGCCGCTCGCCCAGAGGTTTGTCGAATCCGTACTGACGCTGAATGTCGGCAATCAATGCCGGGTCCAGCCCCCGTACCGTGCGTGATTCGCTGCCCACCGTTTCCACACTGGCACCGGCCAAAGACGCTTGGGCGCCAATGCCTTGCAGCCGGGCGATAGCCTGCTCCACCGGGCCACCGGGCGCGGCCTGCACGATGAAAAAGTTGACCAGCAGAATGCACAGCAAGGTCGGCGCGATCAGCAGCAAACGACGCACGCTATAGGCCAGCATGTTGGCGCACCTCATTGTGTTGATTCATTTGTGCGGTGGTCAGGGGCGTTGGGCTCAGCTCCCACCAGGTGTCGATCCCTACATCATTGAGCGGAGCGGTCTGCGGACGGCCGAAGCGATTCCACCACACCGACGAGGAGCCCGGCGGGTAGTAATTGGGAATCCAGTAGTAGCCCCATTGCAGCACGCGATCCAAAGCATGGGCATACCGCACCATGGTCGGCCGGTCATTGGCGCGCACCAGCCCATCGATCAAGCCATCGACCGCCGGATTGCGCAGCGACATGTAATTGTTGGAACCGGGATCATCGGCACTGTCAGCGCCGAAAAAATTCATCAGCTCGCGACCTGGAGACGGGCTCACCGGATAGCCGTTGACGATCATGTCGTAGTCCCGGGCGCGCACCCGGTTGGCGTATTGCGCCGAATCGATCATGCGAATATTCAGGCCAATGCCGATTTGCGCCAGGTTGCGCTTGAACGGCAGCAACAGGCGCTCGAAGCCCTTCTGGTTACTGAGGAAGGTGAACTGCAACGGCGTGCCTTGAGCGTTGATCAGCCGGTCGCCCTGTGGCTTCCAGCCCGCCGCTTCCAGCAGTTTGAGCGCCTGTAATTGCTGCGCACGAATATGACCGCTGCCGTCGGTAACAGGCGGCTGGTAGACCTGATCGAACACTTCATCGGGCACCTGACCGCGCAAAGGCTCGAGAATCGCCAGCTCCTGGGCGTCAGGCAACTGGCTGGCGGCCAGTTCGCTGCGGGAAAAGAAACTGCGCTGGCGGATGTACATGCTGTGCATCATCTGCCGGTTACTCCAGTCAAAATCCCAGAGCAGGCTCAGTGCCTGGCGCACCCTACGATCCTGAAAAAGCGGTTTTTGCAGATTGAACACAAAACCCTGCGTCCCCTGCACGGCCGCAGGCGCCAGTTGTTCGCGCTGCAAACGCCCGTCGCGCAGGGCATCGCCGTCATAGCCCACGGCGTAGTTGGTTGCCGAGAACTCGCGGTTGAAGTCATACCCCTGCGCGCGCAGGATCTGCCGCGACACATCGGTGTCACCAAAAAACTCCAGGCGCAGGGTGTCGAAATTGTAAAGGCCCCGGGTGATCGCAAGGTCCTTGCCCCACCAGTCTTTGACCCGTTCGAAGGTCACGCTTCGACCGTTGTCCACCGCGCTGATGCGATAGGGGCCGCTGCCCAGCGGCGCTTCAAAGCCACCGCCATTGGCGAACTTTCTTTCCCGCCACCAGTGTTCCGGCAACACCGGCAAAGAGGCGATGTCCAGCGGCAAGGTGCGATTGTCTGCGCTCTTGAACAGGAAGCGCACCTGCGTCGGTGACTCCACCACCACCTGATCGACATCCGCAAAGCGCTGGCGGTACGCCAGGCTGCCTTGGGTCCTGAGCAGGTCGAAGGTGTAGCTGACGTCCTGCGCAGTGATCGGCGTGCCATCGGCAAAGCGCGCCCTGGGGTTGAGAGAGAAACGAATCCAGGAGCGGTCGTCCGCCAGCTCCATCGACTGTGCCACTAGGCCGTACACCGTATAGGGCTCGTCCTGCGAACGATAAGCCAACGGGCTGTATAGCCAGCCCTGAATCTGGGTGACACCGGTGCCCTTGTCGACATACGGAATCAAGTGATCGAACTGTCCGTCCTCCATCGACGAGCGACGAAAGCTGCCGCCCTTTGGGGCCTCGGGGTTGACGTAATCCAGGTGCGTGAAACCTGCCGGATACTTTGGCGCCTCGCCATAAACCGTCAAGGCGTGAACCGGTTGAGCCAACAGCGATGACGTCCAGCAGCCGGTCAACGCGGCCAGTAACATGAAGCGAAACACCCTCACAAATCGGCTCCTCTTGAGTGAATCCTGCGCACTGCGCTCACTGGCGCTCAAGGGAGCGCCAGGGGTGCGCGTTATCAGAAGTTGTAGGAAACCCGTGAGTACAAGGTGCGCCCGAAAGGATCGGAGTTGCGTGGGTCGTAACCGCTCTGAAAGGTAGAAGTCTGGTTGCTGAACGGCGGTTCGCGATCAAACAGGTTCTGCACGCCCAAGGTGATCTGCGCGGTGTAACGCCAGGTGTAAGTGCCGGCCAGATCCCAGACATTCCAGGAGCCGACTTTGCCGTGGGTTTCGCGGTCGTCATCGTTGTAGCCGCTGACAAAACGATTGGTCAGCGTGGCGCCCAGCGGTCCCTTATTCCAGGTGCCGTTGAGGCTGTGACGCCAGCGAGTCACCGCGCCTGCCGACGAGAAATTACCGCCGCGATAATCCCCCAGCTTGTCGATGTAGGCGCCATCCAGATCCTGCTGATAGTCGTACCGTGTCACGTACGTGCCTTGCAGGTTGGTGCCGAATTGCCCAAGCGACGTCTCCGGGAAGCGATAGTCGAAGCTGACGTCCACACCACTGGTCTTGACCTTGCCCAGGTTGGCAAGCCCGGTCACGATGTGATCAATGGTGCCATCGGGCTTGCGCACGATGCGGTCCGGGTACAGGTCTGGCTGGTCGAACACCGCCGACTCCGGAAATTCGGCGATCTGGTTGGCGATCTTGATCCACCAGAAATCCAGTCCCATCGACAGGTTATTCACCGGCTGATAGACGAAGCCAAACGTGACGTTGCGGGCGGTTTCAGGCTTGAGATCGGTGTTGCCGCCATTGCGACTGAAAAACTGCTGGGCGCAGTCGCGGTTGGCGATGCCGCCGTTGCTCGGCGCGCCACCGGCACACAGTCGCGGATCGTTGTAGTTGGCCACGGTGAAACCGGTCGACACCGGGTTGTACAACTCATACAAAGACGGCGCACGGAACCCTTCGCTGTAAGCGCCACGGACCACCAGTTGCTTGAACGGCTGAAAGCGGAACGAGTACTTGGGATTGGTGGTGCTGCCGAAGTCGCTGTACTTGTCGTGACGCACCGCTGCCGACAACTCGAGGCTGTCGAGCACCGGCACGTTGATTTCGGCGTATTGCGCCTGCACCGAGCGATCCCCGGAAACACTGGCTGCCGGATCGATCCCCAGGCTTTGAATGTTGGCTGCGAAATCCTCGAAGTCCTGGTGGAACTCTTCCTTGCGGTACTCGCCACCCAAGGCCAATGCCGCAGGACCTGCGCCGAACCAGTCGCCAATGTCTCGGCCAATGCGGCCGTCGATGCTTTTGACCCGACCCACCGCTGTACCGTAATCACCATCCACAGCGTTAGCGCCCAGCAACGCCGCGCCCGCCGGCGACTGAGCACCGAACGGGTTGACGACCCCGGTCGCGATACCGTCGGACACCGCACGATCATCCACATAACCGCTGAGGATCGAGTTGGTGACTTTGTTCTGGTTGTACGCGGCACCGATGTTGTAGTCCCAGCCAGCCACCACGCCGTCGAAGGTCAGCAGCAGCCGTTGACCGACGTTGTCGTCCTCGTGCCGACGCGCGCCTACTTCGCTTTCACGCCAGTTCACATCCACCGGCTGGCTCGGGTCGATCGCAAAGTTGGTAGGACCCGGCGTAATGCCGTTGCCAGGATAGAACGCAGTGCCAGGATTGACTTGCAGCCCCGTGAGCAGACCCGGTCCGATCTGCGTACGGTTCTGATTGCGCGCCCAGAAGTATTCGAGGCTGACGTTGTGATCGTCGGCGAGCTTGCCGCTGGCCTTGCCGAAAAATGAGGTTTTCTCGGTTTCGGGCACCAGGTCCAGATAATTCCACACCGACTGACGGCAGATGCCGCTACGGGAGATCAGCCCCGGACCGTTACAGCCAGAAGCGGCCAGCGGGTTGGTGGCGTTGGACCCCTGGCTCCAGTTGGCAGGCGATGCGGTGCCGGATGAGTAATCAAGCCCCCTGCCCGGCTGATAGTTGTAGGTGTAATCCCGGTCCCGGGCCTTGAGGCTTTGCTGTTTGTCGTGACTGACCACGCCAAACACGTTGAAACGGTCGTCGTCCAGATCGCCAAAACCCCAGCTGCCGCTGAAGTTGCTGGTGTCGCCACCGCCCGCATGAGTCGGCGTGCTGCCACCTGCGCTCAATTGGCCTTCGGTCACGCTTTTCTTGGTGATGAAGTTGATCACGCCGCCAATGGCGTCGGTGCCGTACAGCGCAGATGCGCCGTCCCGTAGTACTTCCACCCTGTCGATGGCAGCAAATGGAATGGTGTTGAGGTCCACGCCAGAACCGTTGCTGGAGCTGGTGGCGTTGTTGCTCAAGCGCCGACCGTTGAGCAACACCAGGGTTTTGTTCTGACCGATGCCGCGCAAATCGGCGAATGACGCCCCACCGCTCGACGACCCCACGGAACGACCGGAACCGACTGACGATTGGTTGGCAGCGATCCGGCTGACCAATTGTTCGGTTGAGGTCACGCCCTGCTTTTTCAGTTCTTCGACGCGCAGGATAGTCACCGGCACAGCCGTTTCGGCATCCACCCGACGAATCGCGCTGCCTGTGACTTCGATGCGCTGCAACTGGGTGGTCACCGGCACGACTTGCGCCTGGGTAACCGCATCGCGCGGCGCGGCACTGAGTACGATCGCGCCGCTGTCCTCGGTTTCCTGCACGCCAGTGCCCTGCAGTGCGATCTGCAAGGCTTGCGCCGACGTCAGGTCACCCTTGATAGCGGGCGCTTGCAGGCCTCTGACCAGGGACTGCTCGAACGAGATGGCTTTGCCGCCCTGATGCGAAATGCTCAGCAGCGTCTGATCCAGTGGTCCTGAAGGGATATCAAACGTGCTGGCCGCCGCGCCGCCAGCGGCAACGCTGGCAGCGAAAGTCAGTGCAAAACGGGTTGAAGCTGATGTTGGAATGCGCATTGAGTGCAAAACTCCCTGTCCTTGTTATCCGGGTATGCAGGGATGTGCGCTGAGGTCAGAGTTTTTATAGAGCAGGTATTAGATCGTTGGGGCATGAGCTTATGCGGTTTGCTTGTGGGCTGCGGACACCAGGAGCCCGCAACGCCATTCTGCATCCGCAGGATCAGCCGCCGAAGTGGTAACTCACATCCAGCCAGACTTGCCGGCCGTATGGATCGTAGTTACCGGTGGGGTAATACGGCCAGCCAGCGGAATCGTCTTTCTTGATCTGGTTGAGCACATTATTAACGGTCAGGCCGACACTGGCTTTGTCATTAACCTTGTAGCGCGCGCTGGCGTTGAACGTAGTCCAGGGCGTCAAGCGTCCATCACCGGCGGCGTTGGTGACACTGCCGTAGCGAATGCCCGCCAGGGTCGACGTCAGGCGCTGATAGTCCCAGGTCAGGCTCGCATTGACCTTGCTTCGCCAGTCGTAATTGCTATTGCTACTGCGCAGGTTTTGGGTTTCGGCTTCGTCCGACTCTTTGTAGTAATGCGACAGCACCAGGCTGTAGCCGATCTGCGAGCTGAACGCGCCGTACTGACCCGCGCCCCATCGAATGTTGCTTTTGAAATCCAGTCCACTGACCCGCTCGCTGGCGGCATTGATGGCGTTGATCTGCACTCGTTGCAGTTTGTCCGGATCGACCGCCGCCGTGCTGGCATTGCGTTGAATGCGCGCCAGCACCTCGTCACAGGTCGCGCCATCGAGCTGGCCGTTACGGCATTGGTTCTCCTGTTGCAGCAGGCGATTGAGATCGACCGTGGTCAGCAGATCGTCGATTTCGACGCGCCAGAAGTCAGCAGAGAAATCGAACTGGTGCGAAGGCGACCAGACAAACCCGTAGGTCCAGGATTTTCCGCGTTCAGATTTGAGATCCGGTGTTCCGCTTTGCGTGTAATCGACCCGCCCGCGATCACAGGCGCCGTCTACTCCCTTGCCGCAACCGTAGTAGTCAATCTGCGCGGGGTCATAGCCGTTGGTGTCGGACTGATAGAGATAATTGAGGTCTGGGGCGCGAAAGCTGGTGCCGTAGCTGCCACGAATCAACAAGCTGGTGACTGGACGCCATTCAAGCCCCAGGTTGTAGGTTTTCTGTTGTTCGGTTCGACCGCTGAATTTGTACTGATCCCAGCGTCCTGCCGCTGATGCGAGCACCGTATCAGTCACCGGGATACTCAGCTCTCCCCCCGTCGCATAACGATCCCGCGAACCACCGGAATTGGACGCGGGTGTGGTGTTGTAGAAAGTGCCATCATTGAGTTGATCGTCAGTGTTGACGTGGTAGGACTGGCGCCCGACTTCGGCAACGCCGGCAAAGCCCACCGGGCCTGCGGGCAGATCAAACAGCTCACCGTTGATGTTGGCACTGAAGGTTTGCGACACCGACTTGCTGCGCTGGGTCAGGTTGCCACGAAACTGTCGCCATTCTTCTTCCGTCAACGGCCGGTCAAGCCGCGACTCGTCCGGAGCGAACACAGGGTAGCCATCCTGGGTACCGAGTTGTGGCCCCAGGAAATAATCGCGAATGCCGCTCAATGGTGTGTAGCGCGTATTGCGGGTGCTGGTGTATTCAGAGCGGTTGGCCGCCAGTTGATAGCCCCAGTCACTGTCGCCGATCTTGTCCTCCAGGCCCAGGGTTCCGGTCCAGGACAGCTCGCGCCATTTACTGTTATTACTGGTTTTGCCGCCGATTTCTTCGCTGGCGAAATTGCGTGACCAGCGCTCCAGGTCGCCGTTGTTCTGGTTGATGAAATCGGGCGAGGTAAAGCTTGGGCCACGAGTGTTGTTCTGCGTGTGGTCGAAGCCGAACATCAGGTCGGCGAAGGCCTTGCCGGTATTGCTGAAATGCCAGGTGCCGCGGCTGTAACCGTCGTAGTTTTCCTTCTGCGCCTGCACTGTCCAGTAATCGTTGTAGTACTGATTGGTGGTGCAACGATTACCGCTACCTCCTAATTTGCCGTTGTAGATGCCGCCGTAGGCACCACAGCCGGGGCCCAGATAATCGCCCGTGGTCAGGTTGCGTCGATAGCCGACGTCCTTGGCTGTGCCGTCGTTCATGAAGCCGCGCTGATCGGCCCAGATTGGCTCGCGGTTGGTCAGCTCCAGGCCGAAGATCCCGTCGAAATCGCCCCAGCTGTCACCCCCGGTGATCTGCAAACGCTGGTTGTCGCCGCCGCCTCGCTCGGTGTAGCCGCCGCGCAGGTTGACGTCGACGCCGCTGGTCTTGTCCTTGAGGATGATGTTCACCACACCGGCGATTGCATCGGAGCCGTAGATCGCCGAGGCACCGCTGCTGAGAATCTCGATCCGGTCGATCATCATCGACGGGATGTTCGCCAGATTGGTGAAGTTGACGCTGCCGTCGTAAGCGGTGGGGTAATCGGCGACGCGCCGGCCGTTGATCAGCACCAACGTATGATTGGGCCCCAGCCCTCGAAGGTTCAATGCGCTGGCCGCTGGCTGGAAGGTGTTGCCGTAATCCTCGCCTTGGGTCATGCCGGTGTTCTGGGTTTGCGAAGCGATGGCGTCATAGACGTTGCGATAACCCCGCGCGGCGATTTCCTCGCTGGTGATGACGTTCACCGGCGACGGTCCTTCAACCTGCGCGCGGGGAATCCTCGAGCCGGTCACCGTGACTTTTTCAAGTGCGACATCGCCGGGGAGTCTGGCCGCCGAGACCGTGGTCACCGGCGCAGCCTTCACCGCAGCTGAAGGAATGACCGCCGCGCGCTGTACCACCCATCCGCCGTCACCGCTGGGTACCGCTTCCAGGGTGGAACCGCGCAACGCTTGTTGCAGCGCTTGTTCGGCGGTGAACACTCCACGCACCGGGCCGCTGGCCAGACCTTGCACAAGGCTTTGCTGGAAGGAAATGATCAGGCCGCTCCTGCGGGAAATCGTCAACAGCGCCTGATCCAGCGGGCCAGGGGCAATATCGAATTCAAGGCTGGCACTGTTGCTGGTTGGCGCTGCGGTGGACGCCGTTGGCTGGGCCAATACGGTTGCGTGCTGCGCGAACGCGGCCACACCAAGGGCCAGAGAAAGCGTCGCCAGTGGCAGGCGACGGGAGCGGTTGGGCTGCATGGTCGGTGTTCCCCATCATTGTTGTCAGTTGATGGGATTGAGCAACCAACCGGGGGTTTTTATAGAGCGGCCTTAGGCCCAATAGGCATTGGGTTATAACGCTTGATGTCTTGCAGCCCGGGCCTTTGATTACCGGGCATCAACACTTTGTGCAACGACGGCAGACGGTTTATAGAGGCACGGTAAAATTATTTTTAGTCTTTCACCGCACGTCGATGCTCACCCAGTACGGGCTGTGATAATCGATCTGCACCGGCAAGGACCGGGACAGCAGCTGCAACGCGCGGTCGGTGTCGTCGAGGGGATAGATCCCGCTCAACCGCAAGCTGGCCGCCGACGGGCTGACCCGAATGATGCCGCGCCGGTAATTGCGCAACGACTCCACCACATCACCGAGCGTCTGATCGCGCACTTCCAGCAATCCTTGAGTCCATGAAGACTCCTCGCCGGTGGCAGCTTCGAGCCTGAGGATGCGGTCGGCGTTGAACGTGGCTTTCTGTCCGGCGTTGATGACCTGCACAGCGCCGTTGCTCGTGGTGATCTGCACTTGGGAATGCAGCATGCAAATCTGCGTCTGGCCGTCGTCCTGCTGCACCACAAAACGCGTGCCCAGCGCCCGCATTCTGCCCTGCTGCGTCTGGACAACGAATGGCCTGCTGCTGTCTTTTGCCACATCGACCAGCAGCTTGCCGTCGAGCAGTTGCAACAGCCGCTGCTGCGCATCGAATATCGGGATGACTTTGCTGCGCGCTTCCAGGGTCAAGGCGCTGCCATCATCAAGTTGCAGACTCAGGCGCTCGCCGGTGGAGGTACTGAAGGCACCGGATTCAAGCCATCCAGCGGGCAAACGTGCCAACAACCCCGCGCCCGACACCAGGCCTGCAAAAGCCAGGGCGTTGCGCATGAAACGCCGCCGACCTGACGGCGCATTGAGCGTGTGCAACAGCGTCTCACGCGGGATACGCCGCAGCCCGTCGTTTTCGAGTGCGGCGATGCCTGCACCCATGGCGTTGATGATTTCATTGCGGCGAGGGTCCGCCTTGCGCCAGCGGCTGAACGCGTTGAATTCCTCAGCGCTGGCATGACCTGATTGCAGCAACGCCATCCACTGCGCTGCTTCATCGATCATGGCGTCGTCAGGTACAGCGCTGCTCATACTTCCACCATCGCCAGGTAGCAACGCTTGAAGGCATCAACCATGTATTGCTGAACACGACTGACGGATACTTGCAGCAGCTCGGCAATCTGCGCGTAGGTAAGACCGTCCAGCTGGTGATACAGAAATGCGGCCTTGGCTTTGGCCGACAGACCGTCCAGCAACCGATCGACCTCCAGCAACGTTTCGATCAACAGCAAACGTTCCTCCGGCGAGGGATGCACCATCAACGGGGCCTGGGCCAGGGTTTCGAGGTAGGCGCGCTCCAGGTCCTGCCGCCGCCAGCCTTCGTACATCAATCGCCTGGCGATGGTGGTCAGCAGCGCTCGCGGCTCGCGTATCGCCGCAGGGTCGGGCAAGGCAAGCACCCGCAAAAATGTTTCCGAGGCAATATCCTGAGCGCCATGCGGACACCCCATCGCCCTGGTCACCCGAGCGCAAAGCCAGCTGTAATCACTGCTGAAAATCTGACCAATCAGACCGAACTGCAGGTTCTGATTCACACTCATTACGTGCTCCGTGATAATAGGGGGCTGTCCAGCCTCTTGTTGTAAAACAAGTTGGGACTCTTGTTCAGGAACGGGACTTTGCCTATATCGACTCAAAGACGGAAGGAATAAAAAATTCGTACGGACTATTTAAAGGATATAAAAAAATCTGCCTGTAATGCTCGTCGTGTAACGCAGTGCAACTCAGGTGAAATAGAAAAAGTGCTGGACGATTCTTATCAACTGTTCGCCAGCAAACAGTGTTTACGCAGATTGATGATTGGCAGTTTTTTGCCAGTACGCACAATGGCTAATGGCACATTAAGTTCGGACACGACAATTCCCCACGGAACTGCAACCCTCCGGTTTAGATGGCCTCACCACCGTCACTTCTGAAAATCGCCCATATCGATATGCTTTTTTGGTATTTAAAGTCGATCCTTTATATCTATAAAGTTCGCTGATCAGGGATAGCGCCTATCGCTTTCTCCTCTATACCAACGGAGCGTTTCATGCGCAAAAGTCGTTTCGGATTACCCGGACTGGGTCGGTTGAGTGCGGCGGCGCTACTGGCCGCGAGCGTTGCCACTGCCGGTTTCGTTACTCCCGCCAGCGCCCAGGCTGAAGGCCAGATTCGCATCGCCGAACAGTTTGGCGTGGTCTATCTGCTGCTTAACGTCGCCCGCGACCAACACCTTATTGAAAAGCACGGCAAGCAAGTCGGCGTCGACATTAAGGTCGACTGGACGCAATTATCTGGCGGTTCTGCCGTCAACGACGCGCTGCTGGCGGGCGCCGTGGACATTGCAGGTGCGGGTGTCGGGCCTTTGCTTACGATTTGGGACCGTACCCATGGCAAGCAGAACGTCAAGGCAGTCGCGTCACTCGGCAACTTTCCGTACTACCTGGTGAGCAACAACCCGAACGTCAAAACCATCGCTGACTTCACCGAGAAAGACCGCATCGCCGTACCGGCCGTAGGAGTCTCGGTGCAGTCACGCTATCTGCAACTGGCCTCGGCGAAACTGTGGGGCGATGCCGACTATGCGCGTCTGGACAAGTACACCGTCAACCTGCCCCATCCGGATGCCAGCGCGGCGATTAAAACCGGTGGCACGGAGCTGAATGCACACTTCTCCAACCCGCCGTTCCAGGAGCAGGAACTGGAAAACAAGAACGTTCATGTGGTGCTGAATTCTTACGACATCATCGGCCCCAACTCACCGACCTTGCTGTTTGCGACAGAGAAATTCCGGGAAGACAACCCCAAAACTTACCAGGCATTCATTGACGCGCTAGTGGAAGCAGCGGACTACATCAAACGAGATAAACCGGGCGCTGCCGACACTTACATCCGTGTGACCAAATCCAGCATCGATCGCGCGCAGCTGATCAACATCATCGAGAACCCGCAGTTCGAATTCACCATCACTCCGAAGAACACCTACCCGCTGGCCGAGTTCCTGCACCGGGTCGGGGCCATCAAGAACAAACCCGCGTCGTGGAAAGACTACTTCTTCCAGGACACGAAACTGCTGGAAGGGAGTTGAGGGCTGCTGCCCTTCAAAGGGGCTCTTACTGAGTTGAGGCTGATGGGACTTGTGTCCATCAGCATCTTCTTAGCCTAACCAACTGGCAACGGGTCGAGCGACGGCACAACGTAATGCTGCACCGCTTCGGCGTTGTTCAGAACCAGCACTTGGCCGTTTTCCAGCTGCCAGTCAAAGAAATCCGAGAAATCCTGACGGATCAACGCACGTACGGTTTTGCCGACGAAACCGTGGGCGACCAGCAGCAGGTTGTCCGCGCCGCGGGCCTCAACCAGCCGCACCAAACCCTGATGCACGCGCGCAACCACTGCAGCGATCGTCTCGCCATTCGGGGGAGCTGTTGCCCAGTGACGGGTGATGTTTTGCTCCCACAGATCAGGGTGCAGATGCTTGGCTTCGGCCTGAGTCAGGCCCTCGAACACGCCGACATTTCGTTCCCGAAAACACTCGTTGATGTGCACCGGCAGTTGCCGTTGTTCGTTGAGAATCTCGGCAGTCTGCCGCGCCCTCAGCAAAGGAGAGACCGCGATGGCGTCGATGGATGGCGGCACTTGCAACGCAAGCGCGCGGGCCTGAAGTCGGCCGGTCTCGTTCAATTCAGCATCGAGCGAGCCCAGATAACGGTGCTCGGCGTTGGCTTGGGTCTGCCCGTGACGGGCAACATACAACCGCATTAACAATCCTCTCGAGCGAAAATCAGTGTTGTATTGCGTCTGCAAAGTTTGAGAGCAGGCGACAAATACCCCTCAAAAACGGAACGCAACGCCGGTGGTCACGTTGAACGCGTCACCCGGATAGAAGTTGGCTGAATCCTGGCCCTTGGCGTCGTAGGCCGTGTTGGAGGCAGTGGCGTAGCGCTTGTCGGTCAGGTTGCGCGCATCAACGAACACTTCCCATTTCTTGCTCGGCTCTTCATACCCGACTTTCGCTCCCCACACCGCATACGACGGTGCTCCCAGGCTGTTGGCGAAATCGACGTAGTAACTGGAGGCGGCGCGGGCATTGAGCTGGGCATAGAAGCCGCTTGGCTGACGATACTGAAGTTCGGCCTGATAGACCTGACGAGGCAACCCTGGCAGTTCGTTGTCGCCGAAGGTGGCATCGTTGCGGTAGTGGAAATCGTTGTAGGTGTAGGCCTGACGCAGGGTGACCGTGTCACCACCCTCTCCCTCCCACAGCTGCGCGTTCAAACCGGCTTCGATGCCCTGATGAATTGTCCCACTGCCGTTGGACGTGGCGATAAGCTGGTCCTGAGTGGCGGTTGCTTGACGCACAACGACAGACAGCAACTCTTTCTGGATCCACGAACGATACACCGTGAGGCTGCCGTCAAAGATGCCGTGCCCGCCTCTAATGCCCAATTCCACGGTGTTGCCCTTTTGCGGCCGCACATCGCGCAGGTAAGGTGTGCCGGTACTCCCTAGCTGCCAAGTCACAGGGGGATCGATTGAGCGGCTGACGTTGCCGAACACTTCGAATTCCGGCGTGAGCTGATAGCGCAAGCCGATTCGTGGAGCGATGTCACGTTCTTCGTATTCGACGCCATTGGGGAACGCGGTGGTGTTGACGCCGGTGGTGTATTCGATTTCTGCCTTTCGCTTGATGTCGATGAATGAAACCCCGGTCGACAGCCACAGCCGATCGGCCAGTTGCAACTCGTTGCCCAGAGAAAAAACGGTGTCCCGTGAGCCTGTGTAATTGGTTTCCTGCTGTTTGATTTTGGTCGCTTTGCTGTGGGATTTCACATCTGCCAGATAAGCGCGGGTATTGCTGAAAGTGATCGTGCTGTCGCTGGGCAGGCCGAGAAACGTATCGCCGGTGCGCAGATAACGCAGGGTCAGGTTGATGTCCTTGGATCGCCAGTCCTGGGGCGTCGCGGAGTAACGCCAGCCGTTGTACAAGGGGTAATCGTTATAACCCAGGCCCACTTCAAGTTTGGCGTTGTCGTCAAAGGTGTAGGTGGTCTTGCTGCCCACAAGTGTCGAGCCATCTTTCTTGCGGCCGGTCGGAACATCATTGCTTCGAGGATCATGCTTGAGCTGTTCTTTGGTCAGGGTGTTGCCTTGGGTCAGGGTTTCCTCCCGATAGCGCAGGAAGAAACGCGTTTCAAGCTTGGGGTTGAACACATGGCCAAAGTTGGCAACGATGCCCTGCCCTTCGTTGGCCGTATTGTCCTGATAACCATCGCGCTCGTTGTGCTGGATACTGACGTAATAGTCGCTGTCATCAACCACACCACCGGTGCTCAATACCTGCTTACGGTAGCCGTAACTGCCGGCCTCGAATCGGGCGTAGTTGCCAGGATCGGTACGGCCGGTCTTGCTGACGAAGTTGATCGCGCCGCCCAAGGACAAAGCCGAGTAATTGAACGCATTCGCGCCGTACAAGACTTCGGTGTGGTCGACACCGGCGATGTCGAGCATGTCTTCCTGCGTACCGCCAGGCCCGGTCAGTGGCAGACCGTCGAACAGGAATTTGATGCCCAGCACATAGCCTTGATAGAACGTGTTCAGACCTGAGCCGCGAATGGAAATCTTGTTGGCACCCGATCCACTGGTGGCCTGAGCGAAGACGCCTGGTTGCAACGCCAACACGTCTTCGGCGTTGGAAGCTCGGCCTTTTTCGATTTCGTGGTTATCAATGACCGCAGTCTTGCCGGGCACTTTGGCCAGTTGCTTTTGCGCCTTCTGCGCTTCACTGGCGGGCGCGCCGGTCACCGTCACTGTGGCGAGCCTCTTGTCTTGAGCCCCCTGATCGGCGACATCCTGCGCGGCAAAAGTGGCACCGTGAACCAGCATCAGCAAGACGCCCACGCTGGAAGCCGAGGTCAATGGATCAAAGCGACGAGCACGCATATCAAACTTCTGACGTATCAATTCCCTGCTCCATAAAATGAAAGGTGAGTGGGAGCATCTATTCGTATAGTCGCGCTCTCAATGAACTTAGCAGGGTTCGTGCCATGTAATTCTTGCTTATTTTATAAGGCAAACATTGATTCCAATTTGTGTGAATCGACACTTTGCTGCCGTGGTGTCGCCTTACAAACAGTTGCATGCGCGATAACTTGCGTAGCTGATCCAAGGGTATTTGTGCGATGGCAGACCTGCCAAAGACCTTCCCCTCCTTCCTTGGAGGTCATCAGGATAGAGCCTTCGCGAATCCACAACGGTCTCAAGCGCCGTTAAATGTGCACGCGCGTTATCCCGCATTCCGTATATATCCAAATGACAAGTGTTCATAACGCTCAGTGTTCCTGTCGCAACAGCTGATTAACAAAAAGTTTGCTCACTACAGTTAGACCCACTCATTGCAGCCTGAGAAGAGCTGTATTACGGGTGATTCATAGTTGGTATGGCTCTTGCTCCAGCAATATATGTCTCGTGTGAATCCTCACCTGTGAAGTTAGCCGCATGAGCAACCACCGTGGAACACGGGTTCCCGTTTCGTTTAATAGCCAGGAGTAAATCAATGGCCAAAGCCCAAACCGCCAATGCACTGGATGTGCTCTGGCGTCAGGCGCCGAGCGGCGACCTGCTCGACCTGGGCCGGGTCTATCGAGGGCCCTTGGCACTGTCGCGCTTGCACACCACTCCCAAAGGCGTGCTGAGCCGGCGTGAAGCCGTGTTGC
>NZ_JBSKHT010000024.1:0-84085 GCF_057128745.1 Pseudomonas rosaeacicularis | reverse complement strand
TACATAGATGCAACCGGGTAGCAGTGTTAAAAAAGGGTTGGCAGTGGGGGCGAGTCCATACATAGGAGCTGACGAGCAACGCGAGGCTGCGATTACGGTGTGTCAGGTGTACCGCATCGGTTGCGCGCGCCCCCGGAGCCTCGCACGGGCTCGTCAGCTCCTACAAAGGCAGTTTGCATCGAGCTTGCAACCAAGCCGCAGAGCAACGCTTGGAGTAGAGTGCAGTTCTACCGTTTCAAGGAGCGTCTATGTCCTTCGCCGTGATTCAAATGGTCAGCCAGAGCAACGTCGAGGGTAATCTGGCCCAGGCCCGTCGCTTGTTGGAGCAGGCCGCAGCATCGGGTGCAAAGCTTGCGGTGCTGCCAGAGAGCTTCGCCGCCATGGGCCGTCGCGATGTCGCTGACATCGGTCGTGCCGAAGCAAAAGGCGAAGGTCCTATCCTGCCATGGTTGAAACTTGTCGCTCGCGACCTCAAGTTATGGGTAGTGGCCGGCACTTTGCCGCTGCCGCCCAATGATCGGCCCGAGGGCAAAGTCACGGCGTGCTCGCTGCTGGTAGACGAATACGGCGAGACCGTGGCGCGTTACGACAAGCTGCACTTGTTCGATGTGGACGTGGCCGACAGTCGCGGGCGCTACCGGGAATCGGACGATTACGCCCACGGCAACAATGTGGTGGTAGTCGATACGCCGGTGGGCAAGCTGGGGCTGACGGTCTGTTATGACCTGCGCTTCCCCGAGCTGTATACCGCACTGCGTGAAGCGGGCGCTGAATTGATTACCGCGCCCTCGGCCTTTACCGCTGTAACGGGCGCGGCGCACTGGGAGTGCCTGCTGCGCGCACGAGCCATCGAAACCCAGTGCTACGTGCTGGCGGCAGCGCAAGGTGGGGTTCATCCCGGGCCACGGGAAACATTTGGGCACGCGGCGATCATTGATCCATGGGGCCGCGTGATGGCCGAGCAGGCACAGGGTGAAGCCGTGCTGCTGGCCGAGAGAGACAGTCAAGAACAAGCGTCCATACGGGCGCGGATGCCGGTGTCTAATCACCGGCGATTTTTTTCGCAGGACGCATTGCGGCCTGCTAATACACCGGAGTGAATATGAGCGACCTGTCCTCTGTCAGTGAACACCTTCTGGCGCCCGGCGGCCTGAGCATCGACAGCCTGCAATCGGTGTTGGGCGAGCTGGCCGGCCCCGGAATCGACGCCGCTGATCTGTACTTCCAAGGGCAGATTTCCGAATCCTGGGCCTTGGAAGACGGCATCGTCAAAGAAGGCAGCTTCAACCTCGATCAGGGCGTGGGCGTGCGCGCGCAGTCCGGCGAAAAAACCGGCTTTGCCTACAGCAACGCCATCACTCCTGAAGCCCTGACCCTGGCCGCCCGCGCCGCTCGCTCGATTTCTCGTGCCGGGCAAAATGGCCGCGTTCAGGCGTTCACCACCCAGGACGTCGCGCAACTGTACGGCCCGGATAACCCACTTGAAGTCATGACGCGCGCCGAAAAGGTCGAGCTGCTCAAGCGCATCGACGTCGCCACCCGCGCGCTGGACACCCGTATTCAGCAAGTCACGGTGAGCATGGCGGGCGTCTGGGAACGCATTTTGGTGGCGTCCACCGATGGCAGCCTGGCCGCCGATGTACGGCCGCTGGTGCGGTTCAACGTCAGCGTGATCGTTGAACAGAATGGTCGTCGCGAGCGCGGCGGACATGGCGGTGGCGGACGTACCGATTACCGTTATTTCCTCAGCGAAGACCGCGCCATGGGTTATGCCCGCGAAGCGTTGCGCCAGGCGCTGGTCAATCTCGAAGCGATTCCAGCCCCGGCTGGGACTTTGCCTGTGGTGCTCGGTTCTGGCTGGTCCGGCGTGCTGCTGCACGAAGCGGTCGGCCACGGCCTGGAGGGCGACTTCAACCGCAAGGGAAGCTCAGCCTACAGCGGTCGTATGGGCGAGATGGTCGCCTCCAAGCTGTGCACCATCGTCGATGACGGCACGCTGGCCGGGCGTCGCGGGTCGTTGAGCGTCGATGACGAAGGCACCCCGACCGAATGCACCACGCTGATCGAAAAAGGCGTGCTCAAGGGCTATATGCAGGACAAGTTGAACGCGCGGCTGATGGGCGTGGCCCGAACCGGCAACGGTCGTCGCGAGTCCTACGCTCACCTGCCGATGCCGCGTATGACCAACACCTACATGCTCGGCGGTCAGAGTGATCCGGCGGAAATCATTGCCTCGGTCAAGCGCGGCATCTACTGCGCAAACCTGGGCGGCGGCCAAGTCGATATCACCAGCGGCAAGTTCGTGTTCTCCACCAGCGAAGCGTATTTGATCGAAGACGGCAAAATCACCACGCCGGTCAAGGGTGCGACATTGATCGGCAACGGCCCCGAGGCGATGAGCCGGGTGTCGATGGTCGGTAATGACCTGTCGCTGGACAGCGGCGTCGGTACGTGTGGTAAAGACGGACAGTCGTTGCCGGTGGGCGTGGGTCAGCCGACCTTGAAGATCGATGCGATCACGGTTGGCGGCACGGGTTCTTGATGGGCAACGTTTGAGATGAGCGACGCCGGGTAAGTCACTTACCCGGCGCGTCGGGATTTAGCGCAGTCCGCGTTTGGCTTCGTCCAGCTCGCGGATGTATTTGAAGATTTTACGGGTCGAAGACGGCGCCTTGTTTTGCGCAGCTTCGTGTTGAGCCTGACGGATGAGCGAACGCAGTTGCTGACGATCGGCCTCCGGGTACTCGTTGACGAACTGCTCCAACACATCATCAGCGCCGGTCACCAGGCGATCACGCCAGCGTTCCAGGTTGTGAAAGCGCTCGTTGTACTGGCGCGTGGAAGCGTCGAGTTGATCGAGCAGCACCAGAATCTCTTCCAGATTCTGGTCGCGCATCAGCTTGCCGATGAAGTGAATATGGCGTTTACGCGCGATGTTCGCAGTGTGTTTTGGAGCATCGGCCAATGCTCGACGCAACGGGTCGGTCAGAGGCAGTTTGGCCAGTACATCGGCCTTGAAAGTCGTCAAGCGTTCGCCGAGTTCAACCAGAGCATGCAGCTCTCGCTTGACCTGGGTTTTGCTTTTCTCTCCGTCGAAGGAGTCGTCGTAAGAATCAACCATGGGGGCAGTCCGCAAATAAACGCCGCCATGATAACCAGTCAGGGGCCAATTGTCCGGCCCAGTCGGTATTCGGTCAGTGCCGCAATCAGAATTTGATGGAGAAAGTCATGAGTGCATCAGAAAGCGTCGGCCCGCAAGCCTTGCCAGCGTTGCAGGAGCAGGTCGAACAGATCGTCGCCGAGGCCAAGCGTCAAGGCGCCACGGCCTGTGAAGTAGCGGTGTCACTGGAGCAAGGCCTGTCGACTTCGGTTCGTCAGCGTGAAGTGGAGACCGTTGAGTTCAATCGCGACCAGGGTTTTGGCATCACGCTGTACGTCGGCCACCGCAAGGGTTCGGCCAGCACCTCGGCCAGCGGGCCGGACGCCATTCGCGAAACTGTCGCTGCGGCGCTTGCGATTGCCAAGCACACCTCAGAAGACGAAGCCTCAGGGTTGGCCGATGCCGCGTTGATGGCCAAGGATCTGCGGGATTTCGATCTGTTCCATCCGTGGGACATCACCCCGGAACAGGCGATCGAGCGGGCGTTGATCTGCGAGGCCGCTGCCTTTGACGCGGATCCGCGAATCAAGAATGCCGATGGCACCACGCTGAACGTTCATCAGGGCTGCCGAGTGTATGGCAACAGCCACGGTTTCATCGGCGGTTATGCGTCGACACGGCACAGCCTCAGCTGCGTGATGATTGCCGAAGCCGATGGCCAGATGCAGCGCGATTACTGGTACGACGTCAATCGTCGCGGCGAGCTGCTGATGGACGCCAAACTCATCGGCCAGAAAGCAGCTCAGCGCGCTGCCAGCCGTTTGGGCGCACGCCCGGTGCCAACTTGTGAAGTGCCGGTGCTGTTTTCGGCCGAGCTGGCGGGCGGTCTGTTCGGCAGTTTTCTGGGGGCGATTTCCGGCGGCAACCTGTACCGCAAATCATCCTTCCTCGAAGGTGCGATGGGCCAACGGTTGTTTCCGGAGTGGATGACCATCGATGAGCGGCCGCATTTGGTCGGCGCGATGGGCAGTTCGGCCTTTGACGGCGATGGTCTGGCCACGTATGCCAAGCCGTTCGTAGAGAACGGCGATCTGGTGTCCTACATCCTCAGCACCTACTCGGGGCGCAAACTCAGCCTGCCGAGCACGGCGAATGCGGGCGGTGTGCACAACCTGTTCGTTTCCCACGGCACCGAAGATCAGGCAGCGTTGATTCGTCGCATGGGGCGCGGTCTGCTGGTCACTGAGCTGATGGGCAGTGGCCTGAACATGGTCACCGGCGACTATTCCCGTGGCGCAGCTGGCTATTGGGTGGAGAACGGCGAGATTCAGTTCGCCGTTCAGGAAGTGACCATCGCCGGCAACATGAAGGACATGTTCAAACAGATCATTGCCGTCGGTAACGATCTGGAAATGCGCAGCAACATCCGCACCGGTTCGGTATTGATCGAGAAAATGACCGTCGCGGGGAGCTGATTCGTAGCGCTCCACCGCAGCAACCATGGCCTGCCACCGATTCGGTGTGCAGGCTTTTTTTTGCGCAGACGAAGCCCTGTAGGAGCTGACGAGCCGCCGAAGGCTGCGAAAGCGGTGTGTCAGGCAAGCCTCTATCGCAGCCTTCGGCAGCTCCTACATGTGTGACATCAGTACCCATATGTGCTCATACCTCAGCGGCTAGGCTTGTTTTGATTCTCAAACTCATTTAATAATGAATATCATTTATTCATAGGTCATCACGGCTGCCGGCTCCGACCGTGGCTGCCATTGCCTCTGGAGGCACGCTATGGAGCACTGGAAACTCACCATCCTCAAAGGCAACAGCTGCTTCAACGCAGGCGAACTGGTCGATGCCCGCGAGTTATACCTTCAGGCCCTGGCATTGGCTCAAGTGTTGTTGGAGCGCTGGAGCGCGGCCGACGAAGCGGTGGCCGCCTTTGTCATTTCCCACCACAACCTGGCCGATCTGCACCTGGCGCTGAAGCAGCCCGAAGAGAGCGCCGAGTATCTGTGCGCCGCCCATCAGCGCTTGCTGCATGTCATCCAGAATTCACACCTGCAGCCGGCCCTGCGTCAGGCTGCGTTCAATCACAGTCACAAAACCTACGCCGAGTTGTTGGGGTTCATCAACGAACACGGCGAATATCCCCGCACCCATCGTTTGCTCAACAGCAGTGGCGAGCACTCGCGCTCAGCGCTTACGCAAAATGCCACCGCTGCGGGCAGCCTTTCTTTTGGAGTTCATTGATATGCCTTTCACTCTGCCTGCCATGCCGTACGCCTACGATGCCCTGGAACCGCACATCGACGCGCAAACCATGGAAATCCACCACAGCAAGCACCACCAGACATACATCAATAACCTCAACGCCGCCGTCGAGGGCACCGAGTATGCCGAATGGCCCATTGAAAAACTCGTCGCCGGTGTGGCGCAGTTGCCAGAAAAACTTCGTCCGGCGGTGATCAATCAAGGTGGTGGTCACGCCAATCATTCGCTGTTCTGGGAGGTCATGAGTCCGCAGGGTGGTGGCTTGCCAACTGATGCGCTGGCAAAGGCGATTGACGACCAGCTGGGTGGCTTCGATGCGTTCAAAGACGCTTTCACTAAAGCGGCGTTGACCCGTTTCGGCAGTGGTTGGGCCTGGCTGAGCGTGACCCCCGATAAGAAACTGATCGTTGAAAGCAGCGGCAACCAGGATAGTCCGTTGATGAGCGGCAACACGCCGATCCTGGGTCTGGACGTCTGGGAGCACGCGTATTACCTGCGTTATCAAAACCGTCGTCCGGAATACATCAGCGCGTTCTACAACGTCGTCAACTGGGCCGAAGTCGCCCGTCGATACCACGCGGCACTGGCGTGATCCTCGCTCAAGGCAGTAGCTAACAACAGGCAGTAAGGCGGTTTATGCGTTCGGAAATACTTACGATCGGCAGTGGGCGGTTGCTTCGTCTGGCTTTGGGGTCGTTGCTGGTACTGGCCGGGACGGGGTTGCTGATCGCCCAGGGTTTATCGTGGTTGAGTCTTGAGCCGCGCATGCTGAGGGCACTTGAAGGCGGCGCGATTTGCGCACTGGGTACAGCGCTTGGCGCGGTGCCTGTGCTGGTGATTCGCAGGATGCCGGTGGCGGTGTCCGACGGTTTGCTGGGCTTTGGTGCCGGAATCATGCTCGCCGCCACAGCGTTTTCACTGATCGTACCGGGGCTCAGCGCCGCCGAAGGCCTGGGTTTTACGCCTTGGGGCGCTGGCGGGCTGATCAGCTTTGGAATTTTGCTGGGTGCCGTCGGGCTGTTCGTTGTGGACAGCCTGGTATCACGGGATTCAAGCCTGCCGCCGTCGCTGGATCATCCCGTTATTCCATCGAACATCTGGCTGTTCGTCATCGCCATCATCGCTCACAACATCCCCGAAGGCATGGCCGTCGGGGTGTCAGCGGGTGGCGGTCTGGCGCACGCAGACAGTCTGGCCATGGGCATCGCCATTCAGGACGTGCCTGAGGGGTTGGTAATTGCGCTGGTGCTGGCGGGAGCGGGGATGTCGCGCTTCAAGGCGTTTTTGATTGGAGCAGCCTCTGGACTGGTCGAGCCCGTGTTTGCGGTGCTCTGCGCCTGGTTGGTGGCGATTGCCGAACTGCTGCTTCCCATCGGGCTTGCGCTCGCCGCGGGCGCGATGCTGCTGGTGGTGACGCATGAAATCATTCCCGAGTCCCGGCGCAACGGTCATCACCGAATCGCAAGCCTGGGGCTTGTCTCCGGGTTTTGCGTGATGATGGTGATGGACACGGCGTTGGGCTGAATGCTTTGGGCAGCTCGAGGGCTGTGGAAGAAAGCTTGCCCGCGATGCTATCCCGACGCCCGGGAGATGCTGCGGATGTACCGGCCTCATCGCAAGCGATCGCTTTCCCGCGCTTACTGCTTGAAATCCCGCGATCCTTTTAGCCCCAATCCCGACAACGTCCTGGGATCAGGCTGCCCGTCGAAAAATGCCTCAAGCACGTCACAAAATTGAGTGTTATTCGGCGCGACGCTGGCAAACAGCGTCATGCTGGACCGCAGTTTCAGGTCGTCGGGCGAACCCATAATGTCTGTCGCGCGACGTCCTCGCCATTTCAACAACGCCTCGATGCAGTTTTCCAGGCGCCAGCCCAGGTGCGGATGTTGCAGATAGGCAAGGGCTTCTTCTGGCCCCGAAATCGCGTAACGCCGTGCCATGTCGCTGTGCCCCAGTCCGCTTAACTGCGGGAAGATGAACCACATCCAGTGGGTTGTCTTGCGACCGTTGCGTAATTGCGCCAACGCGTCTTCGAAAACAGCCGCCTGTGCATCAACGAATCGTTGCAGATCATATGGGTCGTTCATGTGGTTCTCCACGCCTGGTATCCCTAAATAGCAAAGCGCATATGTTTCTATGACTTCAAGCGAAGGAGTTCCTCTCTAGCAAATGCACGGCGACGCCACTGGGTCGGTAAAAACCCTTATAATCCTGCGCCTATTATCTGCTGATGCGAGAACCGCCGTGAGTTTACCGCCGTGCCCTAAATGCAGTTCCGAATACACCTACGAAGACGGTACACAATTCGTCTGCCCGGAATGCGCTCACGAGTGGACTGCTGACGCCGTCGCCGAAACGTCGGACGATGCCAAGGTCATCAAGGATTCGGTGGGCAACACGCTGCACGATGGCGACACCGTCACGGTGATCAAAGACCTCAAAGTCAAAGGCTCGTCGCTGGTAGTCAAAGTCGGCACCAAGGTGAAGAACATTCGCTTGGTGGATGGCGATCACGACATCGATTGCAAAATTGACGGCATTGGCGCCATGAAGCTGAAGTCTGAGTTCGTGAAGAAGGGCTGATGGTTTGCCCCCAAGTGTGTACGAAAAAGCCCCGGCTCTTGTGAGTCGGGGCTTTTTCTTGGTGCGAACAATACGCTGGCAAAGGCGGAGGGCCGTTACTCGCCTTCATCAAACTTGTTGTTGATCAGCTCCACCAATGCATCGAGCGCAGCTTGATCATCCTCGCCTTCGGTACTGAGCTGAATCTCTGTTCCTTTGCCCGCCGCGAGCATCATGACGGCCATGATGCTTTTGCCGTCGACCATGCTTTCGGGGGTGCGGCCCACTCGGATCTGGCAGGCGTATCTGCCTGCCACGCCGACGAATTTAGCGGCAGCTCGGGCGTGCAGGCCTAGCTTGTTGATGATGGTGATTTGGAGAGCGGGCATCGCGAAGGGGATCCTTTCAGCTTAGGTCGCGGTGGCGAACCTGAACATTCTTGAGCGATTGCTGCAAGACCTGGCCCAGTCGCTCGGTCAGGTAGACAGAGCGGTGATGCCCGCCGGTGCAGCCAATGGCGATAGTGACGTAAGCGCGGTTGCTGGCGGCGAAACGCGGCAGCCACTTGTTGAGGTAGGCGAAGATGTCCTGGAACATCTCTTCGACATCCGGCTGGGCTGAGAGGTAATCGGCTACCGGTTTGTCTAGCCCGGATTGTTCCCGCAGCTCTGGTTTCCAGTAGGGATTTGGCAGGCAACGCACGTCGAACACAAGGTCGGCGTCCACCGGCATGCCGCGCTTGAAACCGAACGATTCCACCAAAAACGCCGTACCCGGCTCAGGCTTGTTCAACAGCCGCAGCTTGAGCGCGTCGCGCAGCTGGTACAGATTCAGGTTGGTTGTGTCGATCGTCAGGTCCGCCAGATCAATGATTGGTCCAAGCAGGGTTTTCTCGTCGCGGATTGCCTCGGCGAGTGATCGCGTGGCGGTGCTGAGCGGGTGACGCCGACGGGTTTCGGAGAAGCGTTTAAGCAAGGTCGGCTCGTCGGCATCGAGAAACAGCACGTCGCACTGGATATGCCGCGAGCGCACCTCTTCGAGCATTTTTGGAAAACGCGTGAGATGGCTGGGAAGGTTACGTGCGTCGATGGACACCGCAAGCAGCGGTTCGGCCAGTTCGCTGTTGATCAGCGCGCGTTCGGCCAACTCCGGCAGCAAGCCTGCGGGCAAGTTGTCAACGCAGTAGAAGCCGCTGTCTTCCAGCACATCGAGGGCCGTACTCTTGCCTGAGCCGGAGCGGCCGCTGACGATGATCATGCGCATGTTAGTGCCCGGTTTGCTCGTCGAGGACCACTTGATAGAGCGCTTCGCCGCTTTGGGCAGCACGAAGCCGTTCCCGCACTTCTTTGCGGTCGAGCATGCTTGCAATCTGGCGCAGCAGTTCAAGGTGCTCATCCGTGGCCGCTTCCGGGACCAACAGAACGAACAGCAAATCTACCGGGGCGCCGTCGATCGCGTCGAAATCAACGGGATGGCTGAGGTGGAGAAGGGCACTGATCGGGCTGGAACAGCCCTTGAGCCGGCAATGCGGAATGGCGATGCCATTGCCGAACCCGGTGGAGCCCAGTTTTTCACGGGCTATCAGACTTTCGTAGACGGTTTGCTGCTCAAGGTCGGGCACCTGCTGCCCAATCACTTTGGCAATCGCTTCGAGTACAGCTTTTTTACTGCCGCCTGGCACGTTCACGAGGGAACGGCCAGGGGTCAGGATATTTTCAAGTCGGATCATGGGTAGGGAGTGTCAGCGAGCGGCCGCACCTTTGAGGATGCTTTGCTGCTTTTCCTTATGCTTGAGCAATTGTCTGTCGAGCTTGTCAGTGAGTAAGTCGATTGCAGCGTACATATCGTCATGCTCCGCATTGGCAACCACCTCTCCACCAGGGATATGCAGGGTGGCCTCGATCTTCTGTTTGAGCTTCTCGACGGCCATCGTCACCTGCACATTGGTAATCTTGTCAAAATGCCCTTCGAGCTTTTTGAGTTTGAGCTCGATGTATTCACGCAGGGGCTTGGTCACTTCCAGTTGGTGTCCACTGATGTTGACTTGCATACAGCTTCTCCTTCGTTGCCAGTGCATAAAAGAGGCAGGCTTGGTTGCCTGCCACTGGAACGCTGTGGCCTGTGACCTCTACATCAGTCGCTTGCGCTCGCTGGAAGGCGCGATCCCCAGAGACTCGCGGTACTTGGCGACTGTGCGACGTGCCACTTGAATGCCTTGTGCCTCCAGTAAACCAGCGATCTTACTGTCACTCAATGGCTTTTTCTGATTTTCGGCCGCAACCAGTTTTTTGATGATTGCGCGAATGGCCGTGGACGAACATTCACCGCCTTCTGAGGTGCTGACGTGGCTGGAAAAGAAGTATTTCAGTTCATAAATGCCCCGCGGCGTGTGCATGAACTTTTGCGTTGTAACCCGGGAAATCGTTGACTCGTGCATGCCCACCGCTTCAGCGATGTCGTGCAACACCAGCGGCTTCATTGCTTCGTCGCCGTACTCAAGGAAACCGCGCTGATGTTCGACGATCTGCGTGGCCACCTTCATCAACGTCTCATTGCGGCTCTGCAGGCTCTTGATGAACCAGCGGGCTTCTTGCAACTGATTACGCATGAAGGTGTTGTCAGCGCTGGTATCAGCGCGGCGTACAAAGCCTGCGTACTGCGGATTAACGCGCAAGCGCGGCACTGATTCCTGATTGAGTTCGACCAGCCATCGCTCGTTGTGCTTGCGTACGATCACATCAGGCACGACGTATTCGGCTTCGGTGGACTCGATCTGTGAGCCGGGGCGCGGATTCAAACTCTGCACCAGCTCAATGACCTGACGAAGATCGTCTTCCTTGATCTTCATGCGGCGCATCAGTTGCGCGTAGTCACGGCTACCCAGCAGATCGATGTAATCGCTGACCAAGCGCTGTGCTTCGGCCAACCATTTTGTCTTGGCAGGCAGTTGGCGTAGTTGCAGCAGCAAGCATTCGCTGAGATTGCGAGCGCCGATGCCCGCAGGTTCGAATTGCTGGATACGGTGCAGAACGGCCTCGATCTCATCCAGCTCGATATCGAGCTCCGGGTCGAAAGCGTCGAGCAGTTCATCGAGCGACTCGTCCAGATAACCCTGATTGTTAATGCAATCGATCAATGTCACGGCGATCAGGCGATCAGTGTCGGACATCGGCGCAAGATTGAGCTGCCACAGCAAATGGCTTTGCAGGCTCTCGCCAACCGATGTGCGTGTGGTGAAGTCCCACTCATCATCGTCGTTGCTCGGCAGGCTGCTGGCGCTGGTCTGGTAAACGTCTTCCCAAGCTGTATCGACGGGCAATTCGTTGGGAATGCGCTCGCTCCATTCGCCGTCTTCGAGATTGTCGACGGTGGGGGCGGATTCCTGGTAGGTCGGTTCCTGAACGTCAGGATTGGGCTTTTGCTCGACGCTATCGGCCATCGGGTCGGCATTATCGAAATCGTCGCCTTCTTCCTGGCGCTCGAGCATAGGATTGGACTCCAGTGCCTCCTGAATTTCCTGTTGGAGATCCAGAGTCGACAATTGGAGTAAGCGGATGGCCTGCTGCAGCTGCGGTGTCATCGTCAGCTGCTGGCCCATTCTCAAGACTAGCGAAGGTTTCATGGCAGGGGCTAAACACCTTATTCGTTCGCCGGCGCATATGCGCGCCATCCACTACAGGGCGCCAGGGCGCCAACTTAAGCAAATTATATGCCTGAAACCAGAGTGTTTGCCTAGAGCGCGATGACAATTAATGTTTGATTGGAGGCAAAGGCGGCTTCAGCGCCTATGCGGCAATCAAGTGTCATCGCAACAGTTACAGGCGGAACTCGTGGCCGAGGTATACCTCTTTCACCAACTGGTTCGCCAGAATGGTGTCCGAATCGCCTTCGGCAATCAGCTGTCCATCATTGACGATGTAGGCGGTTTCGCAGATATCCAGCGTTTCGCGGACGTTGTGATCGGTGATCAACACACCGATACCTTTGGCCTTCAGGTGGTAAATGATTTGCTTGATATCGCCAACCGAAATCGGGTCGACACCGGCAAACGGCTCATCGAGCAAGATGAACTTGGGCGAGGTCGCCAGGGCACGTGCAATTTCTACGCGACGACGCTCGCCACCGGACAGGCTCATGCCGAGGTTGTCGCGGATGTGCGTGATATGAAATTCCTGCAGCAGGCTTTCGAGTTCCTTGCGACGAGCCGGACGATCCAGCTCTTTGCGAGTCTCCAGAATGGCCATGATGTTGTCGGCCACTGAGAGCTTGCGGAAAATCGACGCTTCTTGAGGCAGATAGCCGATGCCTGCGCGCGCGCGGCCATGCATAGGCTGGTGACTGACATCCTGATCATCGATCAGGACGCGCCCCTGTTCGGCCTGAACCAGGCCGACGATCATGTAGAAGCAGGTGGTCTTGCCTGCGCCGTTAGGCCCAAGCAAGCCAACGATCTGACCGCTTTCGATGGACAGGCTCACGTCACGGACGACCTGACGACCTTTGTAGCTCTTCGCCAGGTGCTGAGCTTTCAGCGTTGCCATTACTGGGCCTTCTGCTGGTCGGATTTCTTTTTCGGCTGGATAACCATGTCGATTCGTGGGCGCGGCGTGGTGATCTTGGTGCCATTGGCGCGACCGGCATTCACGACTTGCTTGACAGTGTCGTAGACGATTTTCTCGCCTTCGGACGTGTTGCCGTCATTGATGACCTTGGCCTTGTCGATCAGAACAATACGATCCTGAGCCGCAAAGTACTGAATGGTCACGCCATAGGCCTGCACGATCGGCTTGTCGACCGAAGGCTTTTGCTCGTAGTACGCCAGGTTGCCGACGGAGGTGAACACGTCGACTTCGCCTTGTGCGTTACGCGTGATGGTCACGGTATTACCCGTGATCTTCATGCTGCCCTGGGTAATGATCACGTTGCCTTTGTAAGTGGCAACGCCTTGTTTGTCGTCGAGCTGCGCATCATCCGACTGAATATGGATGGGCTGATCGCGGTCTGTAGGCAAAGACCAGGCGCTCGCGCTTCCCAGTGCTGCGCCCAGGCCGAGCAATAAAGGAAGGGTTTTAACGAGCGTCATACTGTCCTCTTACGTTGGAGAGCAGGTCCATCCTGCTGTCTTTCAAATACGCTTTCATGCCGATGGCCGTCGTTACACCGCCCAAGCCGTCGATTCTAACGGCTTGCTTGGTTTCCGCATATTGCTTCTGAGGGAATACAGTCATGCGGCTGCTGGTAATGATGGTGGTGCGGCTCTTTTCATCCGTGCGGTTGATGCGCACGGAATCGATCAACTCTACATGGTCGCCCCCGGGAGAGACTTCGGCAGTCTTGCTCTCGACGTGCCAAGGGAAGGTCGAGCCTCGGTACAGTTCCAGGTTCGGCGTGGTCAGCATTGTGACGTCTGTGGCCTTCAGGTGTTCGACCTTATCGGCGGTCATTTCATATTGAAGACCGCCGTCGGGCAGGAACTGGACGCTGTGGGCGTTGATGGCGTAGAAGTCGATGGCGCTCTCATCGACCGCAGACTTGGGCTGGTCCATGAAGCTTTCCGGGCTGATATTCCAGTAGCCGGCAGCTGCCAGCAGCACGGCGAGCACGCCGAACAGCAGGAACGTACGAATTTTTTTACTGAACATAGTGAGCTTCTATAAGTAGGCGGCATGAGCCGCTTCAAGGTTGCCCTGCGCGCTCAGGATCAATTCACAAAATTCACGGGCCGCACCTTCGCCGCCGCGCGCCTGGGTAATGCCGTGCGCATGCTGGCGAACAAAGCTCGCGGCGCTGGCAACGGCCATACCCAGACCTACCCGGCGAATCACGGGCAAGTCCGGCAGATCATCACCCAGGTAAGCTACCTGCTCATAGCTTAGGCCCAGTTCGTTCAAAAGCTCGTCGAGCACCACAAGCTTGTCTTCACGGCCCTGATACAGGTGAGCGATGCCCAGGTTCTTGGCACGTCGTTCGACAACCGGGGTCTTGCGGCCGCTGATAATGGCAGTAGTGACGCCAGACGCAATCAGCATTTTGATGCCTTGCCCATCCAGCGTGTTGAAAGTCTTGAATTCGCTGCCGTCTTCGAGGAAATACAGCCGGCCGTCGGTCAGCACGCCGTCCACGTCGAAAACCGCCAGTTTAATGTGCTTGCCACGTTGCATCAGATCGTTCATGTCAGTGCCCATTACATGACTCCCGCGCGCAGCAGGTCCTGAAGGTTGAACGCGCCCACCGGGCGGTCGTTCTCGTCGACCACGATCAGTGCGCCGATCTTGTGGTCTTCCATGATTTTGAGTGCCTCTGCCGCCAGCATCTCGGGGCGGACGGTTTTGCCGTGTACGGTCATCACTTCATCAATGCTGGCCTGGCGAATATCGATCGTGCGGTCCAGGGTGCGCCGCAAATCACCGTCGGTGAAAATCCCGGCCAGACGTCCGTCGGGTTCGACGATGGCAGTCATGCCAAGTCCTTTGCGGGTCATTTCCATGAGCGAATCACGAAGAGGTGTTCCGCGAGCTACCAGCGGAAGCTGCTCGCCGGTGTGCATTACGTGCTCGACCTTCAGCAGCAGGCGTCGCCCCAGTGCGCCGCCCGGATGGGAGAACGCAAAATCTTCAGCCGTGAAACCGCGTGCATCAAGCAGCGCAATCGCCAGCGCGTCGCCCATGGCCAATGCAGCAGTGGTTGACGAGGTGGGCGCCAGATTGAGCGGGCAGGCCTCGTGTACAACATGTGCGTTGAGATTGACCTCGGCGGCTTTTGCCAGTGTCGAATTCGGATTGCCAGTCAGGCTGATCATCTTGATGCCCAAGCGCTTGATCAGCGGCAGCAAGGTCACGATTTCGGCAGTAGTGCCGGAATTTGACAGCGCCAGAATGATATCGGCTGAAGTGATCATGCCCATGTCGCCGTGGCTGGCTTCGGCAGGATGAACGAAGAAAGAAGGTGTGCCGGTGCTTGCAAGCGTGGCGGCAATCTTTCTTGCGATATGCCCAGACTTGCCCATGCCGACCACGACCACGCGCCCCTTGCTCGCCAGAATCATCTCGCAGGCGCTGACAAAATCCACATTGATATGTGCAAGCAGGCCTTCTACGGCTTCTATTTCGAGGCGCAGAGTGCGTTGTGCCGATTGAATCAGGTCGCTGGATTGGCTCATGTCGGAAAAAGGTAGGCCTGATGAAAAGGCGGCGATTATAGCGGCAATGTTGAAAACCCTCACCCATCATTGTCGCTCTTGTTTATAGAAGCCTGCTGTCCGACAGGCGATGGCTCCGTCAGGGGTGTGCATCCGTGCAGGAAATTTCCTGCGAGATTGCCATATTGGTCTTCATTCAAAATGTTGCAGGCATCGCTCTTGGGGCGCGCACACGACCGGTGCTATAGTTCGCCGCTTGTTCGGCCCTCCAGACAGTGTGTCGTTCGTCAAGGACGCGGCATCTGAGAGTCAGGCTGTATCGCAAGGAGTTTAGATGAGTGCCGATAACGCCTACGCGGTCGAATTGAAGGGCGTGTCCTTCAAACGCGGTGCGCGAAGCATCTTCAATAATGTGGATATCCGCATTCCCCGGGGCAAAGTCACCGGCATCATGGGACCGTCAGGCAGTGGCAAGACCACGCTATTGCGGCTCATGGGCGCACAGCTGCGCCCGAGCAGCGGGGAAGTCTGGGTCAACGGTCAAAACCTGCCGAACCTGTCGCGTAGCGATCTGTTCGATGCGCGCAAGCAAATGGGCGTTCTCTTTCAG
Source organism: Pseudomonas rosaeacicularis (assembly GCF_057128745.1). NCBI lineage: Bacteria > Pseudomonadati > Pseudomonadota > Gammaproteobacteria > Pseudomonadales > Pseudomonadaceae > Pseudomonas > Pseudomonas rosaeacicularis. The sequence continues at coordinate 68,410 of NZ_JBSKHT010000024.1, read as the reverse complement.
AGCGGTGCGCTGTTTACCGATCTCGACGTGTTCGAGAACGTTGCCTTTCCGCTTCGCGTCCATACCAAACTGCCCGAAGACATGATCCGTGACATCGTCCTGCTAAAATTGCAGGCGGTGGGGTTGCGCGGGGCTGTCGAGCTGATGCCCGACGAGCTCTCCGGTGGCATGAAACGCCGGGTTGCGTTGGCCCGCGCGATTGCCCTCGATCCGCAAATTCTCATGTACGACGAACCCTTCGTGGGGCAGGACCCTATTGCGATGGGCGTTCTCGTGCGCCTGATCCGTCTGCTCAATGACGCGCTCGGCATCACCAGTGTCGTCGTCTCCCATGATCTGGCAGAGACCGCCAGCATTGCTGACTACCTCTATGTAGTCGGTGATGGGCAGGTGCTGGGTCAGGGAACGCCTGCGGAGTTGATGGAGTCGGACAATCCGCGCATTCGTCAATTCATGACTGGCGATCCAGACGGGCCTGTACCGTTTCACTATCCGGCAGCGGATTATCGCGAAGATCTTTTGGGGAAGCGCTGATGCGCAAAAAGTCGTTAATGGAGCGTGTTCGCCTGATGGGGCGATCCGCGATAGATATTGTTGCAGTGCTGGGCCGCTCGGGGATTTTTCTGGTTCATGCCCTGTTGGGGCGCGGCGGAATTGGCGGCGGGTTCCAGTTACTGGTGCGTCAGTTGTATTCGGTTGGCGTGATGTCTCTGGCAATCATCGTTGTTTCCGGCGTCTTCATCGGCATGGTCCTCTCGCTTCAAGGGTTCAGCATCCTGGCCAAGTATGGTTCGGAGCAGGCGGTGGGGCAGATGGTTGCCCTGACCCTGCTGCGCGAACTGGGTCCGGTGGTGACGGCCCTGCTGTTCGCAGGTCGCGCGGGTTCTGCGCTGACGGCTGAGATTGGCAACATGAAATCCACCGAGCAGTTGTCCAGTCTCGAGATGATCGGCGTCGATCCACTGAAATACATTGTTGCGCCGCGCTTGTGGGCAGGCTTCATTTCGCTACCAGTGCTGGCCATGATTTTCAGCGTCGTCGGTATCTGGGGCGGCTCGTGGGTCGCAGTCGACTGGTTGGGCGTCTATGAAGGCTCCTTCTGGGCGAACATGCAGAACAGCGTTTCTTTTTCCGATGATGTGCTCAACGGTGTGATCAAAAGTGTCGTGTTTGCTTTTGTGGTCACCTGGATTGCCGTATTCCAAGGCTATGACTGCGAACCCACTTCAGAAGGGATCAGTCGTGCCACGACCAAAACCGTGGTGTATGCCTCGCTGGCCGTGTTGGGCCTGGACTTTATTTTGACCGCCTTGATGTTTGGAGACTTCTGATGCAAAACCGCACCCTCGAAACCGGTGTCGGCCTGTTCCTGCTGGCCGGGATACTGGCTTTGCTGTTGCTGGCCCTGCGGGTCAGTGGTCTGACAGCCAGCGCGACCAACGACAGCTATAAACTTTATGCCTATTTCGACAATTCGGCCGGTTTGACTGTCAGAGCGAAGGTGACCATGGCCGGTGTCACCATCGGCAAGGTCACAGCAATCGATCTGGATCGCGATACCTTCACTGGTCGTGTGACGATGGAAGTGCAGAAGGGCGTTAATAATCTGCCAATCGACTCCACCGCCTCGATCCTGACAGCAGGTCTGTTGGGTGAGAAGTACATCGGAATCAGCGTAGGTGGTGATGACAAGTTGCTCAAGGATGGCAGCACCATTCACGACACGCAGTCAGCGCTGGTACTCGAAGATCTGATCGGTAAATTCCTGATGAATACCGTGAGCAAAGACGCCAAATGAGGAGTTTTTCATGATTTCAATTCTGCGCCGTGGGCTGTTGGTCTTGCTGGCGGCTCTGCCGATGATGGCCAGTGCCGCCACATCGACCCAGTCTGCCCATGACCTGGTGGATGACACGACCAAACGCTTGCTGAGCGATCTGGCCGCACACAAAGAAGAATACAAAGGTAATCCAAGCGCTTTTTACGATGCGCTGAACGGGATTGTCGGACCGGTTATTGATGCTGATGGCATTTCCAAAAGCATCATGACCGTCAAGTACTCACGTAAAGCATCGCCTGAGCAAATGCAGCGCTTTCAGGAAAACTTCAAGCGCAGCCTGATTCAGTTCTATGGCAATGCGCTGCTGGAGTACAACAACCAGGGCATCGTTGTTTCTCCGGCCAAGGAAGAAGGCGCCGATCGCACCTCCGTCGATATGCAGGTCAAGGGCACTGGCGGCGCGATCTACCCTGTTTCCTACACCCTGGTGAAGCTGAACGACGAATGGAAAGTGCGTAACGTCATCATCAACGGCATCAACATTGGCAAGCTGTTCCGTGACCAGTTCGCCGACGCGATGCAGCGCAATGGCAACGACCTGGACAAGACCATCAACGGTTGGGCCGGGGAAGTGGCCAAGGCTAAAGAAGCCTCCAAGTCTGAACAGACCACCAAATGAGTCAGGCCAGCTTGAGTCAGGCCAGCGTGAAGGCCGGTCTGGCCGGTGAGATCAAACTGGTAGGCGTGCTCGATTATCGAACCGGTCCGGTCCTGCGCAAGCAAGGTGCCGAGCTGATCAAGGCGAGCGATGCCCCGGCGTTGGTCATTGACTGCTCCGATGTCGAGAAGTCCAGCAGCGTGGGCCTGTCCCTGCTGCTGGGTTTCATTCGCGACGGCGCCGCTGTTGGCAAGACGGTGAGCGTGCGAGCTTTGCCGGAGGACATGCGCGAAATCGCTCAGGTATCGGAACTGACCGAACTGCTCCAACATCATTGATTGCCGTTTTCGATCTGGCCCCTCGTCCGTCTCCTGCAAAGTAGGGTTCGCAACGAGAGGGCTTTTTTGTATGATGGCCGACCCGCGCGCGTACAGCGCCGATTGAGGTTAAGCATGCAGGCCGTAGAAGTTAAAAGCTTCCTAGAAGGTAAGCTGCCGCAGATTCAAGTTGAGGTTGAGGGCGAAGGCTGCAACTTCCAGCTGAACGTTATTAGCGACGAACTGGCTACACTGAGTCCAGTCAAGCGCCAACAGCAGATCTATGCGCATTTGAACCCATGGATCGCTGATGGCAGCATCCATGCGGTCACCATGAAATTTTTCAGCCGCGCTGCATGGGCCGAGCGCACCTGAGCCAATTGGCGTCGAGATTCTAATGGACAAACTGATTATTACTGGCGGCGTTCGTCTTGATGGCGAAATCCGCATTTCCGGGGCGAAAAACTCTGCCCTGCCGATTCTTGCAGCCACGCTGCTGGCCGATGGGCCGGTGACTGTTCAGAACCTGCCACACCTGCATGACATTACCACCATGATCGAGCTCTTCGGTCGTATGGGTATCGAGCCCATCATCGATGAAAAGCTCAGCGTTGAAATCGATCCACGCACCATCAAAACCCTGATCGCCCCGTACGAACTGGTTAAAACCATGCGTGCGTCGATTCTCGTATTGGGCCCGATGGTCGCGCGTTTTGGCGAGGCCGAAGTGGCACTGCCTGGCGGTTGCGCGATTGGCTCGCGTCCAGTTGACCTGCACATCCGTGGCCTTGAAGCCATGGGCGCAGTCATCGATGTCGAAGGCGGTTACATCAAGGCCAAGGCGCCGGAAGGCGGTTTGCGCGGGGCGCATTTCTTCTTCGATACCGTCAGCGTGACCGGTACTGAAAACATCATGATGGCCGCCGCACTGGCCAACGGTCGCAGCGTGTTGCAGAACGCCGCCCGTGAACCTGAAGTGGTCGATCTGGCGAACTTCCTGAATGCCATGGGCGCGAAAGTGTCTGGGGCAGGTTCCGACACCATCACCATCGACGGCGTGAAACGCCTGGGTTCGGCGACTTACAAGGTCATGCCAGACCGCATCGAAACCGGTACTTATCTGGTTGCAGCCGCCGCCACCGGTGGCCGCGTCAAGCTCAAGGACACCGATCCGACCATCCTCGAAGCTGTTCTCGAAAAGCTGCGCGAAGCAGGCGCCGAGATCACCACCGGCAAGGACTGGATAGAGCTGAACATGCACGGCAAGCGTCCGAAGGCTGTGAACGTGCGCACCGCGCCTTATCCGGCGTTCCCGACCGACATGCAGGCGCAGTTCATCTCGCTCAACGCGATTGCCGAAGGCACCGGTGCGGTCATCGAGACAATCTTCGAAAACCGCTTCATGCACGTGTATGAAATGCACCGCATGGGCGCTCAGATCCAGGTCGAAGGCAACACGGCCATCGTGACTGGCTGCGCGAAGCTCAAGGGCGCGCCAGTCATGGCCACCGATCTGCGTGCTTCCGCCAGCCTGGTGATCTCGGCGTTGATCGCTGAGGGCGACACGCTGATCGACCGCATCTACCACATTGACCGTGGCTACGAGTGCATCGAAGAGAAGCTGCAGATGCTGGGCGCGAAGATTCGTCGCGTTCCGGGCTAGTAGTTCTGAGCTGAAGCGTTGGCTGCGTTGGCTGCGGATGATGTTGATCACCGCAGGCACCGCAGCCAAATGCTGAATGCGAGCATCACTTTCTGATTCGTTTTACTTCGAGCCCTGTCTTGGCTTGGAAGTTGTCGGGCGCCGATTGCGATCCGACGCATGATTGCTGATAAGGACCGACGTTTCCCATGTTGACCATCGCACTGTCCAAGGGCCGTATCCTGGATGACACTCTGCCGCTGCTCGCTGCCGCGGGTATTGTGCCGACCGAGAATCCGGACAAGAGCCGCAAGCTGATCATTCCGACGACTCAGGCCGATGTGCGCCTGTTGATCGTACGGGCTACCGATGTGCCGACTTATGTCGAACACGGCGCAGCTGATCTGGGTGTTGCCGGCAAAGACGTACTGATGGAATACGGCGGCCAGGGCTTGTACGAGCCGCTGGACCTGCAAATCGCGCAGTGCAAATTGATGACTGCTGGCGCCGTAGGTGCTGTCGAGCCCAAGGGTCGTTTGCGCGTGGCCACCAAGTTCGTCAACGTGGCCAAGCGTTACTACGCCGAGCAAGGTCGTCAGGTCGATATCATTAAGCTGTACGGCTCCATGGAACTTGCACCGCTGGTGGGCTTGGCCGACAAAATCATCGACGTCGTCGACACCGGCAACACGCTGCGTGCCAACGGCCTTGAGCCCCAGGATTTGATCGCCCACATTAGCTCGCGATTGGTGGTCAACAAGGCTTCGATGAAAATGCAGCACGCCCGCATTCAGGCGTTGATCGACACCCTGCGTAACGCCGTGGAATCGCGACACCGCATTTGACCGATAAGCGCAGCCTCCAGCGCTGCGTCCAACTATCCGTGTCATAGCCAAATTCTCAGGTGCCCGCGCGGATAGCTTGGTAGCTTATGGACTTTGTCCAAAGTGGCACCCGAGATATCCGCCAATCACCGAGGCCCCGCTATGACCACTTCCACCGACATTCGCCGACTCAACGCTGCTGACCCGGATTTCGCACGACATCTGGATCATCTGCTGAGCTGGGAAAGTGTGTCCGACGACTCGGTGAATCAGCGGGTGCTGGATATCATCAAAAACGTGCGCGAGCGCGGCGATGCGGCACTGGTGGAATACACCCAGCGTTTCGACGGCCTGCAAGTGGCGTCGATGGCTGAGCTGATTCTGCCCCGCGAACGCCTGGAACTGGCCCTGACCCGCATTACTCCCGCTCAGCGACAGGCGCTGGAAAAAGCTGCCGAACGCGTGCGCATCTACCACGAAAAACAGAAGCAGGATTCCTGGAGCTACACCGAAGCCGACGGCACGGTGTTGGGCCAGAAGGTCACGCCGCTGGACCGCGCGGGTTTATACGTGCCCGGCGGCAAGGCGTCTTATCCGTCCTCAGTGTTGATGAACGCCATTCCAGCGAAAGTAGCAGGCGTTGGCGAAGTGGTGATGGTGGTCCCGACTCCTCGTGGCGAGCTCAATGAGCTGGTACTCGCGGCCGCCTGCATCGCTGGCGTTGACCGTGTGTTCACCATCGGCGGCGCGCAAGCGGTTGCGGCACTGGCATATGGCACTGAAAGCGTGCCGCAGGTCGATAAGGTCGTCGGTCCCGGCAACATCTACGTCGCCACGGCCAAGCGTCATGTTTTCGGTCAGGTTGGGATCGACATGATCGCCGGCCCGTCCGAGATTCTGGTGGTGTGCGACGGCCAGACCGATCCGGACTGGATTGCCATGGACCTGTTCTCCCAGGCCGAGCACGACGAAGACGCGCAGGCGATTCTGGTCAGCACCGATGGAGAGTTCCTCGATAAAGTCGCTGCCAGCATCGCCAAGCTGATGCCGACTATGGAGCGTGCCGAGATCATCAAGACCTCGATCACTGGCCGTGGCGCTTTGATCAAGGTTGCCGATATGCAGCAGGCGCTTGAAGTCGTCAACCGCATCGCGCCTGAGCACCTTGAGTTGTCGGTGGCCGATCCTGAAGCCTGGCTGCCTCACGTTCGCCACGCGGGTGCAATCTTCATGGGCCGTCACACCTCAGAAGCGCTGGGCGATTACTGTGCAGGCCCCAACCACGTGCTGCCGACCTCGGGCACCGCGCGGTTCTCCTCGCCGCTGGGCGTTTACGACTTCCAGAAGCGCTCTTCGATCATCTATTGCTCCGAGCAGGGCGCGTCCGAACTGGGCAAAACCGCCTCCGTACTGGCCCGTGGTGAGTCGTTGACCGCCCACGCACGCAGCGCCGAGTACCGGATCGTCGACACACAGGAAGGTAAATAAGCATGAGCAAATTCTGGAGTCCGTTTGTTCGTGACCTCGTGCCTTATGTGCCGGGCGAACAACCGAAGCTGACCAAGCTGGTGAAACTCAATACCAACGAAAACCCGTACGGGCCATCGCCTAAAGCCATCGAAGCGATGCGCGCCGAAGTGAACGACAACCTGCGTCTCTATCCCGATCCCAACAGCGATCTGCTCAAGCAGGCAGTCGCGAGTTACTACGGGATCGAAAGCAACTGGGTGTTCCTGGGTAACGGTTCCGACGAGGTGCTGGCCCACGCGTACAACGCGTTTTTCAAGCACGACAAGCCACTGCTGTTCCCCGATATCAGCTACAGCTTTTATCCGGTGTATTGCGGCCTCTACGGCATCGAGTACGAAGCGGTGCCGCTGGATGAACACTTTCAGATTCGTGCTGAAGATTACGCGCGCCCCAACGGCGGCATTATTTTCCCCAATCCGAATGCGCCGACTGGCTGCGTGGTTGCCCTGGACGCGGTTGAGCAGATCCTCAAGGCCAATCCGGATTCGGTCGTGATCGTGGACGAGGCTTACATCGATTTCGGCGGCGAGACTGCCATTACGTTGGTTGAGCGTTACCCGAACCTACTGGTCACGCAGACCCTGTCCAAGTCTCGTTCGCTGGCAGGGTTGCGCGTCGGTCTCGCGGTGGGGCATCCGGATCTGATCGAAGCGCTGGAGCGGGTGAAGAACAGCTTCAACTCCTATCCGATTGATCGCATCGCTATTGTGGGTGCGGCTGCGGCCTTCGACGACCGTGCGTATTTCGAGCAGACCTGCAAAGCAGTCATCGACAGCCGTGAAGTACTGATTGAGCAGTTGGAGGGCAAAGGATTTGAAGTGCTGCCGTCTGCCGCGAACTTCATTTTCGCGCGTCACCCCCAGCATGATGCTGCGCAATTGGCCGCGAAAGTGCGCGAGCAGGGTGTGATCGTTCGGCACTTCAAGCAGGAGCGCATTGCACAGTTCCTGCGGATCAGCATCGGAACGCCTGAGCAGAATCAGGCGTTGGTGGATGCGTTAGGGGAGTTGTAAGCGTACGGTCCTCCCTGTGGGAGCGGACCTGTCCGCGAATGCAATGGTACAGACGATATGGATTTATCGGATGTCCCGGCCTCTTCGCGGACAGGTCCGCTCCCACAAAGGATAAGCGTCAATCAAGGCGAGGAAATCAATCCTCAGACGCAGCAGCCGCAGCAGGGGTCTGCGGTGGACGCAAGCCCACTTCGGCCGTCAGCTTCAACTCCTTGCCGTTGCGCATGACCTGAATCGAAATTTTCTCGGTCGGCTTGGTGCGCGCCACCTGATTCATTGATTTACGGCCATCACCTGCTGGCTCGCCGTTGATGCTCAAGATCACATCACCCAACTGCAAGCCCGCTTTCTGCGCCGGGCCATCGCGGAAAATCCCCGCTACGACAATCCCTGGACGATCCTTCAAACCGAATGATTCTGCCAATTCCTGGGTCAGCGGCTGAACCTCAATCCCCAGCCAGCCACGAATCACCTGGCCGTGCTCAATGATCGATTTCATCACCTCCAGCGCCAGTTTGGTCGGGATCGCGAAACCGATACCTTGGGAACCGCCGGACTTGGAGAAGATCGCAGTGTTGATGCCGGTCAGATTGCCGTTGGCATCTACCAGCGCGCCGCCCGAGTTACCAGGGTTGATCGCAGCGTCCGTCTGAATAAAGTCTTCGTAAGTGTTCAGCCCCAACTGATTGCGGCCGGTGGCACTGATGATGCCCATGGTTACGGTCTGGCCGACCCCAAACGGGTTGCCAATGGCCAGCGCGACATCGCCGATGCGAATGCTGTCGGAGCTGCCGAGAGTAATCGCAGGCAGGTTTTTCAGGTCGATCTTGAGGACCGCGAGGTCGGTTTCCGGATCGCTGCCGATGACGCGGGCGATGGTTTCGCGGCCATCCTTGAGCGCCACGACGATCTGGTCCGCGCCGGAGGTTACGTGGTTGTTGGTCAGCAAATAACCTTCAGGGCTCATGATCACTGCCGAACCCAGGCTGGATTCCATGCGTCGTTGCTTGGGCAGGTTGTCGCCGAAGAAGCGCCGAAACTGCGGGTCTTCAAACAGCGGATGGTTGGGTTTGTCTTTGACCATTTTGGTCGTGTAAAGATTGGCCACTGCGGGCGCGGCGCTACTGACTGCATCGGCGTAGGAAACAGGGCCTTGTTGCACGGTGGCCGTTTGTGGCGCTTGTTGAAGGTTGACGTCCTGAGTCGGAAGGCCGACCCATTGCGGGTAACGCTGGATAATCAGTAGAGCGATTAGCACGCCAGCGAGCAGTGGCCAGCCGAGAAAACGCAGCGCTTTGAACATTGAGCACGTCCTAATGTGGTAGCGCAGCAATACCAGGTGTCACCTGCGCCATAATGGCGGGCATTATACGAGGACCGAGACGGTCTGAACTGCATATTTAGGAGTCTTTTATGGCTGTCGCACTGAGCACGCTGGTGGAAGAAGCTGACCGCTATTTGAACAGTGCGCGGATCCAGGATTATTGCCCGAACGGGCTGCAAGTGGAGGGGCGTTCGCAAGTCACGCGCATCGTCAGCGGCGTCACGGCCAGTCAGGCGCTGCTCGATGCCGCTGTCGATGCCGATGCTGACCTTATCCTGGTGCATCACGGCTACTTCTGGAAAGGTGAGAACCCTTGCGTTACCGGCATGAAGCAACGTCGGTTGAAGACCTTGCTCAAGCACGACATCAGCTTGCTCGCCTATCACCTGCCGCTGGATCTGCATCCGGAGGTGGGGAATAACGTGCAATTGGCGCGTCAGCTGGACATCACCGTCGAAGGGCTGCTGGACCCAGAAAATCTGAAAATCGTTGGGTTGGTGGGATCGCTCGCAGAGCCGGTCACGCCCCGCGATTTTGCCCATCGCGTGCAGAGCGCATTGGGACGCGAGCCGCTGTTGATCGCAGGCAGCGGCATGATCCGACGGGTTGGCTGGTGCACCGGCGGGGGGCAGGGCTACATTGATCAGGCGGTACTGGCAGGGGTTGACTTGTACTTGAGCGGCGAGGCGTCTGAACAGACGTTCCACAGCGCCCGGGAAAACGATATCAGCTTCATTGCCGCAGGCCATCATGCCACCGAGCGCTATGGTGTGCAGGCGCTGGGCGACTATCTGGCGCGGCGATATGCCCTCGAACACCTGTTCATCGATTGTCCAAACCCGATCTGAGTACACCGATCAGAGAGCTATATCGTTAGATCGTTTCGATCTAGCCTGCTGACTCAATAGAATTAAGTCGTGTGCTAAAGTGCCCGGCTCGAACACGGCCCGTTGGCCTTCCATAAAGAACGTTATCCCCCGTGAGTAACCATGGTCGACAAACTGACGCATCTGAAACAGCTGGAGGCGGAAAGCATCCACATCATCCGCGAGGTAGCCGCCGAGTTCGATAACCCGGTGATGCTCTACTCCGTCGGTAAAGACTCCGCCGTGATGTTGCACCTGGCGCGCAAAGCCTTCTTCCCGGGCAAACTGCCGTTCCCGGTGATGCACGTCGATACACGCTGGAAATTCCAGGAGATGTATAAATTCCGCGACAAAATGGTCGAGGAAATGGGCCTGGACCTGATCGTCCACGTCAATCCGGACGGCGTCGCGCAGGGCATCAACCCGCTGACCCACGGCAGTTCCAAACACACCGACATCATGAAAACTCAAGGCCTCAAGCAGGCCCTCGACAAACACGGTTTCGATGCAGCCTTTGGTGGCGCGCGCCGCGACGAAGAGAAGTCCCGTGCCAAAGAGCGTGTGTACTCCTTCCGCGACACCAAACACCGCTGGGACCCGAAAAACCAGCGTCCGGAGCTGTGGAACGTCTATAACGGCAACGTTAACAAAGGCGAGTCGATCCGCGTGTTCCCGCTCTCCAACTGGACCGAGCTGGACATTTGGCAGTACATCTACCTGGAAGGCATTCCGATCGTGCCGCTTTATTTCGCGGCTGAACGCGAAGTCATCGAAATGAACGGCACCTGGATCATGATCGACGACGATCGCCTGCGTAACCATCTGAGCGATGAAGACAAAAAGCGCATCGTCAAGAAGAAGGTCCGCTTCCGCACGCTGGGCGACTACCCGTTGACGGGCGCCGTCGAGTCCGAGGCTATCAGCCTCACTGACATCATTCAGGAAATGCTCCTGACGCGAACTTCCGAGCGCCAGGGCCGGGTCATCGACCACGATGGCGCAGGCTCCATGGAAGAAAAGAAACGTCAGGGTTATTTCTAAGGGGTTGTCATGTCGCACGTATCTGATTTGATCAGCGAGGACATCCTCGCCTACCTGGGCCAGCACGAACGCAAGGAAATGCTGCGCTTTTTAACCTGTGGCAACGTCGATGACGGCAAGAGCACGCTGATCGGGCGTCTGCTGCACGACTCCAAAATGATCTACGAAGATCATCTGGAAGCCATCACCCGCGATTCGAAAAAATCCGGCACCACCGGCGATGAAGTCGATTTGGCGCTGCTGGTTGACGGTCTGCAGGCCGAGCGTGAGCAGGGCATCACCATCGATGTCGCTTACCGCTACTTCTCCACCGCCAAGCGCAAATTCATCATCGCCGATACTCCCGGCCATGAGCAGTACACCCGCAACATGGCCACCGGCGCATCGACCTGTGACTTGGCGATCATTCTGGTGGACGCGCGTTATGGCGTGCAGACCCAGACCCGTCGCCACAGCTACATCGCGTCGTTGCTGGGCATCAAGCACATCGTCGTCGCCATCAACAAGATGGACCTCAACGGCTTCGATGAAGGCGTCTTCGAGTCGATCAAAGCCGATTACCTGAAGTTCGCCGACGGCATCGCTTTCAAGCCGACCACCATGGCGTTCGTGCCGATGTCGGCGCTCAAGGGCGACAACGTGGTGAACAAGAGCGAGCGCTCGCCTTGGTACACCGGTCAGTCGCTGATGGAGATTCTCGAAACCGTCGAGATCGCCAACGACCGCAACTACACCGATCTGCGTTTCCCGGTGCAGTACGTCAACCGTCCAAACCTGAACTTCCGTGGCTTCGCCGGCACGCTGGCCAGCGGCGTCGTACACAAGGGCGACGAAGTGGTTGTGCTGCCATCGGGCAAAAGCAGCCGCGTGAAATCCATCGTCACTTTCGAAGGCGAGCTTGAGCATGCAGGGCCCGGTCAGGCAGTCACGCTGACCATGGAAGACGAAATCGACATCTCCCGTGGCGACCTGTTGGTGCATGCCGACAACGTGCCGCAAGTGACCGACGCCTTCGACGCCATGCTGGTTTGGATGGCCGAAGAGCCGATGCTGCCGGGCAAGAAATACGATATCAAGCGCGCCACCAGCTACGTGCCGGGCTCGATTGCCAGCATCACCCACCGCGTTGACGTCAACACGCTGGAGGAGGGCGCCGCCAGTTCGTTGCAGCTGAACGAGATCGGTCGCGTCAAGATCAGCCTCGACAGTGCGATTGCGTTGGACGGTTATGACAGCAATCGCACCACCGGCTCGTTCATCGTCATCGACCGCTTGACCAACGGCACAGTCGGCGCTGGCATGATCATCGCCAAGCCTGTCCATGCAGGCGGTTCCAGCCATCATGGCGAGCTTGCTCATGTGTCGGTCGAAGAGCGTGCCCAGCGTTTCGGTCAGCAGCCTGCAACGGTACTGTTCACCGGTCTGTCAGGTGCTGGCAAAAGCACGTTGGCGTATGCCGTTGAGCGCAAGCTGTTCGACATGGGGCGTGCGGTGTTTGTGCTGGACGGGCAGAACCTGCGTCATGACCTGAACAAGGGTCTGCCACAGGATCGCGCCGGTCGTACCGAGAACTGGCGTCGTGCCGCGCATGTCTCGCGTCAGTTCAACGAGGCCGGCCTGCTGACATTGGCAGCTTTCGTTGCGCCGGATGCCGCAGGCCGCGAAAACGCCAAGAGCCTGATCGGCGATGACCGCCTGATCACGGTCTACGTCCAGGCTTCGCCGCAGGTCTGCCGCGAACGCGACCCACAAGGCCTGTACGCCGCCGACAAGGACAACATCCCCGGTGAGTCCTTCCCGTACGATGTACCGCTCAACGCAGACCTCGTCATCGACACCCAGTCGCTGAACGTCGAGGAAAGCGTCAAGCAAGTGCTGGAACTGCTGCGGGCTCGCGGCGCGATCTAAGCGCTGTCCGCTGTACAAAAAACCCGCCTTGATTGGCGGGTTTTTTGTTGTTACGCGTTGGATTTTCAAAGGTTGACTGCGGACCTGTAGGAGCTGCCGACCCCGAGGGAGGCTGCGATTGCGGTGCATCAGGTGTACCGGATCGCAGCCTCCCTCAGGGTCCGCAAGTAACCACAAAAAAGCCCGCCGTTGATGCGATCAGCGGCGGGCTATTTTGTTGCTTGCAGGCTTACTTCTTCAAACCGTAATGCTCATCCAGCATGCCCGGTGAGTTCGGCATTTTTGGCGCGTAGTCTTTTGGTGGCTCGGCGGCCGTGCGCGGTGGCGTGAGGCGATCGCGGGGTGCTTGCGATGCTTCTGGATGCAAGGCGGCCAGCAACCGTTGACGGGTCAGTTCGTCCAGGGCCAGACGGTTGGCGCCCTCGGCGAGGTGTTCTTGTACATCCGAGTAGCTCTGGGACAGCTTCTGAACCAGATTGGCCGTGCTGTTGAAGTGAGTGACCACCTCGTTCTGATACGTGTCGAAGCGCTCCTGAACATCATCCAGCTGACGCTGAGTGCTGCTAGGCGCGGCGTTGGGCACCAGACGCGCGACGAGGAAACCGATGACGACCCCGACGACCAGGGCAATGGTCGGCAACAACCAAACTAAGAGCGAGTGTTCCACGAGTCCTTCCTCTATAAACGGCTTTGCTTTACGTTAACGGCTCGAACCTGCGCTGTATACCCGCGACGTATCGCCGATATGCCAGCCACAGACATCAGCTAGACGAGTCGACCTTTTGCAAGGTCACGGAGTTCATTCTTGCTCATCCGCGAAAACCCTGTACTCATCGATGGCCCCGTCGGCCAACTGGAAGCCCTTTACCTTGACCTGGAAGAGGCCAAGGGTGTGGCGCTGATATGCCATCCTAACCCGGTTCAGGGCGGCACGATGCTCAATAAAGTGGTCTCGACGCTGCAACGTACCGCGCGTGACGCTGGCCTGATCACCCTGCGCTTTAATTATCGCGGGGTTGGCGCCAGTGCCGGGACCTCCGACATGGCCCAGGGCGAAGTCGACGACGCCGAAGCGGTCGCCCAATGGCTGCGCGACAAACATCCCGACCTGCCGCTGACACTGTTCGGATTTTCCTTCGGCGGATTCGTCGCGGCCACTCTGGGCGGTCGTCTTGAAGCCAAGGGTGAAACCCTCAATCACCTGTTCATGATTGCGCCTGCGGTCATGCGTATCGCCGACTTTAGCGCGCTGCCGCAGACTGGCCCGTTGACCCTGATTCAGCCAGAAAACGACGAAGTCATCGACCCACAACTGGTATACGAATGGTCTGACGCGTTGTCGCGCCCCCATGAGCTGCTGAAAGTGGCAGAATGCGGACACTTTTTTCACGGCAAGCTGACCGATCTCAAGGATCTGGTCCTGCCGCGTCTCTCGAATTGATTGCAGCACCCAGAATAAGCGACTAACCATGACCACTCGTATCCTGACCGGTATCACCACCACCGGCACGCCCCACCTGGGCAACTACGCGGGCGCCATCCGCCCGGCCATTGTCGCCAGCCGTCAGAGCGACGCCGATTCCTTTTACTTCCTGGCCGACTACCACGCCCTGATCAAATGCGATGACCCGCTGCGCATTCAGCGCTCGCGTCTGGAAATCGCCGCCACCTGGCTCGCCGCAGGCCTGGACGTTGATCGCGTCACGTTCTATCGCCAGTCCGACATTCCGGAAATCCCTGAGCTGACCTGGCTGCTGACCTGCGTTGCCGCCAAGGGCCTGCTCAACCGCGCTCACGCCTACAAGGCCTCGGTGGACAAGAACGTCGAGACCGGCGATGACCCGGACGCCGGCATCACCATGGGCCTGTACAGCTACCCGGTGCTGATGGCGGCGGACATCCTGATGTTCAACGCCCATCAAGTGCCGGTCGGCCGTGACCAGATTCAGCACGTTGAAATGGCCCGCGACATCGGCCAGCGCTTCAACCACTTGTTCGGCAACGGCAAAGAGTTCTTTGTCATGCCCGAGGCGTTGATCGAGGAAAGCGTCGCCACCTTGCCAGGCCTGGATGGCCGCAAGATGTCGAAGAGCTACGACAACACCATTCCGCTGTTCAGCAGCGGCAAGGAAATGAAAGACGCGATCTCGCGCATCGTCACCGATTCGCGTTTGCCGGGCGAAGCGAAAGACCCGGACAACTCTCACCTGTTCACGCTGTACCAGGCCTTTTCCAGCCAAGAGCAATGCGCGCAGTTCCGCGATGATCTGTTGCAGGGCCTGGGTTGGGGCGATGCCAAACAGCGTCTTTTCCAATTGCTCGACAGCGAGCTGGGCGAGGCTCGCGAGAACTACCATCGCCTGATCGAACGCCCGGCAGATCTGGAAGACATTCTGCTGGCTGGCGCCGAGAAGGCCCGTCGCACTGCCACGCCATTCCTCGCCGAGCTACGCGAAGCGGTTGGCCTGCGTTCGTTCCGCAGCGCCGCTCAAACTACTGCCGCCACCAAGAAAAAAGCCAGTAAGGGCGCGCGGTTTGTCAGCTTCCGCGAAGAGGACGGCAGTTTCCGCTTCCGCCTGCTCGCGGCCGATGGCGAGCAGCTTTTGCTGTCGCGCAACTTCGCCGATGGCAAGGCCGCAGGTGCTGCCACCAAGCAGCTGCAACAAGGCGGTGAGCTTGATCTGCGCAGCGAAGGCGAACGCTTCACCCTATGGATTGATGGCCAATGTGTGGCCGACAGCCCTGAGTTCCCCGATGCAGAGCATCGCGACGTTGCTATCCAGAGCCTGAAACTGGCCTTAGCCCCGCAACAGGACTGATTGCCAATCCCACGGGCCGTCGCTACAGTGGCGGCCCGTTTTTGCTCCTTAGCTAAAGACTATGACCCCCCTAGAAAGCTATCAGAACGATCTTAAGAAACCCGACTTCTTCCACGATGCCGCGCAGGAAAATGCTGTGCGTCATTTGCAGCGCCTGTACGACGACCTTGTGGCCGCTCACCAGAGCAAGCCCGGTCTGTTTGGCAAGCTGTTCGGCAAGAAAGAAGTGACCGTGGTCAAAGGCCTGTACTTCTGGGGCGGGGTGGGTCGAGGCAAGACCTATCTGGTCGATACCTTCTTTGAAGCGCTGCCGTTTGAAGACAAAGTGCGCACGCACTTTCACCGCTTCATGAAGCGCGTTCACGAAGAAATGAAAACCCTCAAGGGCGAGAAAAACCCGCTGACCCTGATCGCCAAGCGTTTTTCCGACGAAGCGCGGGTCATCTGTTTCGATGAGTTTTTCGTTTCCGACATCACTGACGCCATGATCCTCGGCACGCTGATGGAAGAGCTGTTCAAGAACGGTGTCACGCTGGTCGCCACTTCAAACATCGTGCCGGATGGCTTGTACAAAGACGGCCTTCAACGTGCGCGCTTTCTACCAGCCATTGCGCTGATCAAGCAAAACACCGAAATCGTCAACGTCGACAGTGGTGTCGATTACCGTCTGCGTCATCTTGAGCAAGCCGAGCTGTTCCACTTTCCGCTCAATGAGGCCGCGCAGGAAAGCATGCGCAAGAGCTTCCGCGCGCTGACGCCTGAATGCACCAAGGCCATCGAAAACGACGTGCTGATGATCGAGAATCGCGAGATCAAGGCCATCCGTACGTGCGATGACGTGGCGTGGTTCGACTTCGCCGAATTGTGTGACGGCCCTCGCAGCCAGAACGATTACATCGAACTGGGCAAGATCTTCCACGCGGTGTTGATCAGCGGCGTCTACCAGATGAGCGTCACCACCGACGACATCGCGCGGCGCTTCATCAACATGGTCGACGAGTTCTACGATCGCAACGTCAAGCTGATCATCTCCGCTGAAGTCGAGCTTAAGGATCTGTACACCGGCGGGCGCCTGAACTTCGAGTTCCAGCGCACCTTGAGCCGGCTGCTGGAAATGCAATCTCACGAATTCCTGTCCCGCGCACATAAACCTTAACGATCTGTAGGAGCGCGCTTGCCCGCGATGCGATGTGTCAGTTACAGACTTTTTACTGACACTCTTTCTTTCGCGGGCAAGCGCGCTCCTACAGGTGCTTCATTTCAAGCCGCCTGCTGAAACTGCTGCCGATACTGATTCGGCGACAGTTCTGTGTGCTGACGGAATAGCCGCGCGAAGAAGCTCGCGTCGTCGTAGCCCACTTCATAGCTGATGGTCTTGATGCTTTTGCGGCTTCCTGACAGCAATCCCTTGGCTGTCTCGATACGCAGCCGTTGCAGGTAATGCAGCGGTTTGTCGCCGGTGGCGGTCTGGAAGCGGCGCATGAAGTTACGGATGCTCATGCCGTGTTCGCGAGCCACGTCTTCGAAGCGGAATTTGTCAGCGAAGTGCTCCTCGAGCCAGTGCTGGATCTGCAGGATGATGACGTCCTGATGCAGCTTTTGGCCGCCAAATCCCATACGCCCTGGGGTATAGCTGCGCTGTACTTCGTACAAAATGTCCCGGGCGACGGTTTGCGCGACATTGGCCCCGCAAAAGCGCTCGATCAGATAAATGTACAGATCGCACGCCGAGACTGTGCCGCCAGCGCAATACAGATTGTCGGCATCGGTCAGGTGTTTCTCCTGATTAAGCAGCACTTTCGGGAAGCGCTCGGCGAAGTCGTTGAAGAATCGCCAGTATGTGGTGGCCTCCTTGCCATCTAGCAAGCCTGCCTGTGCGAGCCAGAACACTCCGCTTGCTTCGCCGCACAGCATGGCGCCCCTGGCGTGCTGTTCACGCAGCCACGGCAACACCTGCGGATAGCGTTCGCACAGGGTGTCGAAATTGTCGGAAAAGGCGGGCAGAACGATGATGTCGCTGTTGTCGAGGGCACTGTCCACTGGCAGGACGATCTCGCTGAAGCTGCGCACAGACTGCCCATCCGGGCTTACCAGGCGGGTCTCGAAAGCGGATTTCAAGCCGTGGCCCAGCTGTTTTCCATAGCGCAGGCTGGCGAGGTGAAAGAAGTCTTTGGCCTGCGTCAATGTCGAGGCAAACACTCCATCAATCGCAAGAATGCTCACGCGCCGCAGGGGCACGGTGTGTTGAATAGACATGATCTGTTGTTCTTATATGGGAAAGTGGTCAAGCAACGGCGTGATCGTCTTATTTTTTGGCTAATGTGTCCAGTGTCGTCGCGCATCTGCTGGGCATAGGCTCTGTGGGCCATCCCTTAAGCTACGGTGCCCCATGCTTGCAAGAACACTGTTCAGCTCCGAGCACGAACTTTTCCGCGACAGCGTGCGCAAATTCCTCGAACAGCATGCCGCGCCTTTCCATGCGCAGTGGGAAAAGCAGGGGCATATTGATCGCACGCTCTGGAATCGCGCGGGTGAGCAGGGCATGTTGTGTTCGCACCTGCCGGAAGAGTATGGCGGGATGGCCGCTGACTTTCTCTACACCACCGTGGTGATCGAAGAGATCTACCGGCTGGGCCTGACCGGCATCGGATTTTCCCTGCACTCGGACATCGTCGCGCCCTACATCCTGCATTACGGCAGCGAAGCGCTGAAGCTCAAGTATTTGCCGAAAATGGTTTCTGGGGAGCTGGTGACAGCAATTGCCATGACGGAGCCCGGTGCAGGTTCCGACCTGCAGGGCGTCAAGACCACCGCCGTACTGGACGGTGACGAGTACGTGATTAACGGGTCGAAGACCTTCATCACTAACGGCTATCTAGCAGATCTGGTGATCGTCGTGGCCAAAACCGATCCGAAGGCGGGTGCGAAGGGCACCAGCCTGTTTCTGGTTGAGTCGGGTACGCCAGGTTTCGAGAAGGGCAAGCGACTCGAAAAAGTCGGGATGAAAGCCCAGGACACCTCTGAGCTTTTCTTCCAGGACGTTCGCGTGCCCAAGGAAAATCTGCTGGGACAGGCAGGGATGGGCTTTGCGTATCTGATGCAGGAGTTGCCGCAAGAGCGTCTGACCGTTGCGATCGGTGCCATCTCCTCTGCCGAAGCCGCCGTGCAGTGGACGCTGGAATACACCCGCGAACGCAAGGCGTTCGGCAAAGCGATCGCCGACTTTCAAAACACCCGCTTCAAACTCGCTGAAATGGCCACCGAAGTGCAGATCGGTCGGGTATTCATCGACCGCTGTCTGGAGTTGCACCTGGAAGGCAAGCTGGATGTGCCCACTGCTGCGATGGCCAAATATTGGGCGACAGACCTGCAATGCAAAGTGCTTGATGAGTGCGTGCAACTGCACGGTGGCTACGGCTTCATGTGGGAATACCCGATTGCGCGGGCGTGGGCAGATGCAAGGGTGCAGCGGATTTATGCGGGGACTAACGAGATCATGAAGGAGATTATTGCTCGGTCTTTGTGAAACTCAATTCTTCCTGACTGCTGAGAACCTGTGGGAGGGAGCTTGCTCGCGAAAATGTCGTCAGACGATAGAGACCTATCGTTCATGCCAAGGTCTCGCGAGCAAGCTCCCTCCCACAGTTGTTATTTCAGCGACTGATACGGGGTTTACGGCGCAGGGTTAGGCTGCGCTTTGTGAATTGCATCGATCCCGGCCAATACCTCTTCGGATAACTCTAAATCGAAGCTGGCGATGTTGCTTTCCAACTGCTCCAGCGTGGTTGCGCCGATGATGTTGCTGGTCACAAACGAACGGCTGGTGACGAATGCCAGTGCCATTTGGGCCGGGTCCAGGCCGTGTTCACGGGCCAGCGCCACATAGCTTGCGCACGCCGCTTCCGATTCCGGGTTGAAGTAGCGGGTGAATCGGCTGTAAAGGCTCAGTCGACCTTTCGCCGGACGCGCGCCGTTGGCGTACTTGCCCGACAGCATGCCGAACGCCAGTGGCGAATAAGCCAGCAGACCGCATTGCTCACGGATAGCGATTTCTGCCAGACCGACTTCAAAGCTGCGATTGAGCAGGTTATACGGGTTCTGGATCGATACCGGACGTGTCAATTCGCTGGCTTCTGACGCCTGAAGAAACTTCATGGTGCCCCACGGTGTTTCATTCGACAGCCCGACGTGACGAATCTTGCCGGCCTTGACCTGCTCGTCCAGCACCTGCAGTACTTCAAGCAACGGGGTGAATGTTTCATCCTTGTGCGAGTAACCAAGCTTGCCGAAGAAGTTGGTGCTGCGCTCCGGCCAATGCAGCTGATAGAGATCCAGGTAGTCGGTCTGCAAGCGTTTGAGGCTGGCATCCACGGCTGCAACGATGTGCTCGCGATTGAATTTGAGCTGGCCGTCGCGTATGTAATCGATGCCGTTTCCCGGCCCTGCGATCTTGCTGGCAAGGATCCAGTCTTTGCGGTCGCCATTTTTCTTGAACCAGTTGCCGATGATTTTCTCGGTGCTGGCGTAGGTTTCTTTCTGCGGCGGGACGGGGTACATCTCGGCGGTGTCGATGAAATTGATGCCCGCCGATTTAGCCCGTTCGATCTGGGCGAAGGCCTCGGACTCGCTGTTTTGCTCACCCCAGGTCATGGTGCCGAGGCAGATGGCACTGACATTGAGGTCGGTTCTGCCCAGTTGGCGATAATCCATTTGGCGCTCCTATTTAAAGAGAAACATAAAAGCAGGTTGAAATTTTTTTCGCAATCTGCATAATTCCGCAGCTCTTTGCAGCGGAAGTGATGCTCCCCTGCCCAAGACACCGCCGCAATTGGACGCGCTGACCCGAGCCCCCTATAGCGTCCGTGCCCGGCGGCCTTTGACTTGTCAAAGACCGTACTATTCAGTAAGATCCGCCGTCTAATTTTTGCAGGCGGCCCCTGAGGCTATACAGAATGAAAACTTTTACCGCTAAACCGGAAACAGTAAAGCGCGACTGGTTCGTCGTCGACGCTGCTGGCCAGACCCTGGGTCGTCTGGCCACCGAAATCGCGAGCCGTCTGCGTGGCAAGCACAAGCCGGAATACACTCCGCACGTTGACACCGGCGACTACATCGTCGTTATCAACGCTGAGCAGATCCGCGTTACTGGTGCTAAGACCACCGACAAGATCTACTACTCTCACTCCGGTTTCCCGGGCGGGATCAAGTCGATCAACTTTGAAAAGCTGATCGCCAAAGCTCCTGAGCGCGTGATCGAGACCGCGGTCAAAGGCATGCTGCCTAAGAACCCGCTGGGTCGCGACATGTATCGTAAGCTGAAAGTCTATGCGGGCACTGCACACCCTCATACTGCTCAGCAGCCCCAAGAACTGAAGTTTTAACGGAATAGTTCATTATGTCGGCGACTCAAAATTACGGCACTGGCCGTCGCAAGACCGCAACCGCACGCGTTTTCCTGCGTCCGGGTACCGGTAACATCTCCATCAACAATCGTTCGTTGGACAACTTCTTCGGCCGCGAAACTGCCCGCATGGTAGTTCGTCAGCCGCTGGAACTGACCGAGACTGTTGAGAAATTCGACATCTACGTCACTGTCATCGGCGGTGGTGTGAGTGGTCAAGCTGGCGCAATCCGCCACGGTATCACCCGCGCTCTGATGCAGTACGACGAGACTCTACGTGGCGCTCTGCGTAAGGCAGGCTTCGTAACTCGTGATGCGCGTGAAGTTGAACGTAAGAAAGTCGGTCTGCGTAAAGCGCGTAAGCGTCCGCAGTACTCGAAGCGTTAATTCGCTCTTCGTTCAAAAAAGAACGCCCAGATTCCTCGCGGAACTGGGCGTTTTTTTGTGGGCGTCTATTATTGGGTGTGGCGACATGACTCATTCGCGGACGCCCCCGTTTGCAAGGCCTCCCGTTTTCGCCCCCGGCTAATTCCCTTGTTTGTAGAAGGGCTTTTAATTACCATCCGGCAGGATTTTGACAGCTCGACAATAATTTAATGAGCGCCTGGACACACAGGCCTATAAAAAAAGCTGATGGGAGAGGACGGAATGAGCAATGACGGCGTGAATGCAGGCCGGCGTCGCTTCCTCGTGGCGGCCACATCTGTGGTTGGCGCAGCAGGAGCGGTGGGGGCTGCGGTCCCGTTCGTAGGGTCATGGTTTCCCAGCGCCAAGGCAAAAGCCGCTGGTGCTCCGGTAAAGGTCAACGTCAGCAAGATCGAGCCGGGCCAGCAGATGATCGCCGAGTGGCGTGGTCAGCCAGTTTTTATCGTCCGTCGTACCGAAGAAATCCTCAGCAATCTCGGCAAGATCACCGGCCAGTTGTCTGATCCCGAATCCAAAAACTCCGTTCAGCCCACCTACGTTGATCCCAAGGTTCGCTCGATCAAACCCGAGCTTCTGCTGCTGATTGGCATATGCACGCATTTGGGCTGCTCCCCAACATTCCGTCCAGAGGTAGCCCCGGCCGACTTGGGCAAGGACTGGGTGGGTGGGTATTTCTGTCCGTGTCACGGCTCTCACTACGACCTGGCCGGCCGCGTTTATAAGTCGCAGCCCGCACCACTGAACCTGCCAGTTCCGCCGCATTCCTACGAGTCGGACTCAATCATCGTCATTGGTGTCGATCAGGAGAAAGCGTAATGAGCAAGTTCATGGACTGGATCGATGCGCGCTTCCCTGCGACTTCCATGTGGGAAGACCATCTGAGCAAGTACTACGCGCCCAAGAATTTCAACTTCTTCTACTTCTTTGGCTCCCTGGCTTTGCTGGTGCTGGTTAACCAGATCGTCACCGGTATCTGGTTGACGATGAGCTACACGCCGTCAGCGGAGGAGGCTTTCGCCTCTGTCGAATACATCATGCGCGACGTCGAGTACGGCTCGATCTTGCGGCTATTGCATTCCACTGGCGCTTCGGCTTTCTTCATCGTGGTCTACATGCACATGTTCCGTGGCCTGTTGTATGGCTCGTACCAGAAACCACGCGAGCTGGTGTGGATCTTCGGCATGTTGATCTATCTGGCGCTGATGGCAGAGGCCTTCATGGGGTATCTGCTGCCGTGGGGGCAGATGTCGTACTGGGGCGCTCAGGTGATTATTTCGCTGTTCGGCGCAATCCCGGTCATAGGCAACGACCTGACGCAATGGATTCGAGGCGATTACCTGATTTCCGGCATCACCCTGAACCGCTTCTTCGCATTGCATGTGGTTGCGCTGCCCATTGTGATTCTCGGGCTGGTGGTGCTGCACGTGCTGGCGCTTCACGAAGTAGGCTCGAACAACCCGGACGGCATCGACATCAAGAAGCACAAGGATGAAAACGGCGTGCCTCTGGACGGCATCGCGTTTCATCCGTACTACACCGTCAAGGATATCGTCGGCGTGGTGGTGTTCCTTTTCATCTTCTGCTCGATCGTGTTTTTCTTCCCGGAGATGGGCGGGTACTTCCTCGAAAAGCCGAATTTCGAGCAGGCCAACGCCTTCAAGACGCCCGAGCACATTGCACCGGTCTGGTACTTCACGCCGTTCTACGCGATTTTGCGGGCCATCCCTGACAAGCTCATGGGGGTCATCGCCATGGGCGCGGCGATTGCGGTGCTGTTCGTCCTGCCCTGGCTGGATCGAAGTCCGGTCAGGTCCATGCGGTACAAAGGCTGGCTGAGCCGAATCTGGTTGGTGGTGTTTTGTGTGTCGTTTGTCATTCTCGGGATTCTCGGCGTACTGCCGCCCAGTCCCGGTCGCGCGTTGCTGTCGCAGGTGTGCACGTTTCTGTACTTTGCCTATTTCATCCTGATGCCGTTCTACACGCGTCTGGAGAAGACAAAACCCGTTCCAGAAAGGGTGACTGGCTGATGAAAAAGCTATTTGCGGTGCTGCTGTTGGCTGCCATTCCCCTCTTTGCCTTCTCTGCGGAGCATGGCGGCCCGGATCTTGAAAGTGTCGATATCGATCTGGCTGACAAGCCGGCATTGCAGGACGGCGCGCGAACGTTTGCCAATTACTGCATGGGCTGCCACAGCGCCAAGTTTCAACGTTACGAGCGTGTGGCCGATGACCTCGGCATCCCTCATGAGTTGATGCTTGGGAAGCTGGTGTTCACTGGCGCCAAGATCGGCGATCACATGAGCATCGGGATGCAGCCTGCGGACGCCAAGACCTGGTTCGGGGCTGCGCCGCCCGATCTGACGCTGGTGGCCAGGGTTCGCGGCACGGACTGGCTCTATGGCTATCTGCGGTCGTTCTACGAGGACCCGGCCCGGCCGTGGGGCGTAAACAATAGGGTTTTCCCCAACGTTGGTATGCCCAACGTGCTGGTGGGGCTGCAAGGACGCCAGATCATTGGTTGCAAGCAGATTCAATTGGTCGACGACGGGAAGAAGCAGTACGACCCGCTGACCGGCTCGCCGTTGACCCATGAGTCCTGTGATGAGCTGACCATCGTGCCCAAGACAGGCAGCCTGACTGAAGAGCAGTTCGACGAGAAGATCAAGAATCTGGTGACCTTCCTTGCGTACTCGGCCAACCCGGTCAAATTACAGCATCAGCGTATCGGCACCTATGTCTTGCTGTATCTGGCGGTGCTTTTCGTGTTCGCCTATCTGCTCAAGCGCGAATACTGGAAGGATGTTCACTGATTAATTTGTCGCTTCGTGACACAAGAAACGCGCTCTGGGGAGCCGCTTTCGGGTCATGCACACAGAGCGGGTATAGTGGCTGGCGAAAGATTGCAGAATTTACATCGAGTAAATGAGCTATCTTGTCGCCCGCGACGAACACTCGCTCACTGTGGATGTTGCCGAAAAGCGCTTTCAGAGCGCGTTCGTTTTTCTGCTTTTCGAAAATTAAACAAGCGAGGAGGACCGCCATGGGCGTGACCAACCGGTTGGCCTGTTACTCCGACCCCGCCGACCACTATTCCCACCGCGTGCGCATTGTGCTCGCAGAGAAAGGTGTCAGCGCCGAGATCATTGATGTCGTAGAGGGGCGTCATCCGCCCAAGTTGATCGAGGTGAATCCGTACGGCAGCGTACCAACCCTGGTCGACCGCGACCTGGCGTTGTATGAGTCGACGGTGGTGATGGAATACCTGGATGAGCGTTACCCGCATCCGCCGCTGTTGCCGGTTTATCCGGTAGCGCGTGCCAATAGCCGACTGCTGATCCATCGGATCCAGCGCGATTGGTGTGCATTGGTGGATAGCATTCTGGACCCGCGCAGCAAAGAAGCTGTTCGTGTTCAGGCGCGCAAAGAATTGCGCGAAAGCCTGACCGGCGTTTCAGCCCTGTTCGCGGAAAAAGCTTTTTTCCTGAGCGACGAGCAAAGTCTGGTCGATTGCTGTCTATTGCCCATACTCTGGCGTCTGCCGATTCTGGGTATCGAATTGCCGCGGCCAGCCAAGCCGTTGCTTGATTATATGGAGCGCCAGTTTGCGCGTGAGGCATTTCAGGCAAGTCTGTCTGGTGTCGAACGCGACATGCGCTAAGGCCTAAGGAGCCGTTTGATGAACTCCAGTCGCCCCTATCTGATTCGCGCTCTTTACGAGTGGATCGTGGATAACGATTGCACACCTCACATTCTGGTGAATGCTGAATACCCGGCCGTTCAAGTGCCCCAGGGCTTTGCCAACGACGGGCAGATCGTGTTGAACGTCTCGCCCAGCGCGGTTCGACACTTGCACATGGACAACGACGCGGTCAGCTTCGAAGGCCGCTTCGGCGGTGTGCCGCACACGTTGTACGTGCCTATAGCCGCGATCATGGGCATTTACGCCCGTGAGAATGGCCAGGGCATGGTGTTTGACCTGGAGCCTGCGGTGGATGACGACGAGGACTTCGAGTCCGAAGACGACACCACGCCGCCGGACGACGAGCCACCGCGCCCAACCGGCCGGCCGAGCTTGAAAGTGGTCAAGTAACTGATCATGCGGTAACGAAAAAGGCGATCCTCTCGGATCGCCTTTTTTTGTGTGCGCTATCTACTGCGGGGTATTGGATTCTGTAGGAGCCAACTTGTTGGCGAGGCGGTGAATGCGTTGTGTCAGCCGTTACGCCTCGCGAACAAGTTCGCTCCTACAGATTTGCGCTTCAACACAGTGGGCATCGCGGGCAAGCGCGCTCCTACGGGTCAGTCGATGTACTCAAACAGTTTCACGATCTTCTGCACGCCGCTGACGCCCTGCACCAGGTTGGTGGCGCGGGTCGCTTCCTGCTGCGTGAGCAAGCCCAGCAGATAAACGATGCCGTTCTCGGTCACAACCTTGATGCGTGAGCCCGGGATGGCGCTGTCGGTCAGCATCTCTGTCTTGATCTTGCTGGTCAGCCAAGCGTCATTGCTACGCGCGAGCATGGCGGAGGGCGCCATCACTTGCAGCTCGTTGTTGACCTTCTTGACCTTCTGAACAGCGGCCGCGGTTTGCTCGGCCAGTTGCTTGAGGTCGGCGCGCGGGGTTTGACCGGCGAGCAGCACAATACCGTTGAAGCTGGTGACGACGATGTGCGAGTTGTCATCCAGGTCCGGGCTGGCCTTGGCGATGTTCACCGAGACCTTGGTCTCGATCAGCGAGTCATCGATCTTGCTGCCGAAGGTGCGCGTGCCGCGATCGTCATCGATTGGCTTTTCGCGGCTGGCATTGATTACCGAGCTGCATCCGCTGATGCCCAGGCACAGCGTCAGGGCCAGCAGGCTAAGACGTTTAGAAATCATTCTTCACTCCCGAACAGTTGGCTGTCGATCAAGTCGCATAGGCAATGGATCGCCAGCAGGTGGACTTCTTGAATGCGTGCAGTGACTTTTGCCGGGACGCGGATTTCCACGTCTTCGGGCAACAGCAGCGACGCCATGTCGCCGCCGTCGCGACCCGTTAGGGCCACGACGATCATTTCCCGGTCATGGGCGGCCTGAATGGCTTGCACGATATTGGCGGAATTGCCGCTGGTGGAAATCGCCAGCAGCACGTCGCCGGGCTGACCCAGCGCGCGAATTTGCTTGGAGAAAATTTCGTTGTAGCTGTAATCGTTGGCAATCGAGGTGATCGTCGAGGTGTCAGTCGTCAAGGCGATGGCTGGCAGACTCGGTCGTTCACGTTCAAAACGATTGAGCAGCTCCGAGGAAAAGTGTTGCGCATCGCCCGCCGAGCCGCCGTTGCCGCACGAAAGCATTTTCCCTTCGTTGAGCAGTGCATTGACCATCACCTGACTGGCTTGCTCGATGTGCGGTGCAAGAACCTCCATCGCTTGTTGCTTGGTATCGATGCTGGCCTGAAAGAGCTGGCGAATACGGGATTGCATGTCCATCTAGGTAAACCTTAATAAGGGCGGCTGGCCCAAGCTGTGCGGCCTGCAAAGCAAAGAGCGAATCTGATTGCGGTGTCGTGTTCGCGCATCGAGGCTTCGCACGTCGAGACAAGGATCATCTCTGAGGTGCGGCTTCGATCATGTATCGAAAGCATTCTTCAGCCAGTTCAGGGGAGGTGCGGTGCCGGGATCGCCGTTGATTGCAACGACGTCGAACCGGCAGGGAGCATTTGCCCATTGCGCTTCTTTTTGCAGGAACGACTGGGCAGCCAGTGTGAGCTTTTCCTGCTTGCGAAAATCAACGCTTTCCAGTGCTCCACCCCATCCTGCGTGGCGACGATAGCGAACTTCGACGAATACTACTGTATCGCCGTCGAGCATGACCAGATCGAGCTCACCCCGCCTGCATGTCCAGTTCTGCGTAATCAGCCGTAAACCTTGCTCTTGCAGGTGTCGCAGGGCGTAGGCTTCAGCCTGGCGCCCTGCGGTTTGCCGCGTACCGCTTTGCATCAAGGCGCAGTGTCCGGCAGGCGCTGGATCTGCCCGTTGACGAATTGGGCCCACGGCAGCTGACGCTCGATTCGTTGAGTTGGACCGATCGCCAGGCTGCCAGACAGACCGTCCAGACGGCTATCGGCCAGCGTCTTCAACTGACCCAGGCGTGGTGCCAGGCGGTAAGCGTCGATGCCCATGGCGTACAGACGGCCAAGGCTGCCGCCGGCTTGCGGCCATTGCGCGGTGACTTGCTGGCGCAGAGGGTCGGTCGCGTTCAGCAACCAAGGGGTTTCGCAGAAGCGCACGCCATTGAGATCATTGTATTGCGCCTGATCGCCGCTGTTGGTGAACAGATGCGAGGTGGCATAGACCGGAACGTCGCCTGCGTACTGGAACACCATCGTTGGCTTGATTTGCTGAGCCTGTTGAGGGGTGGCGGCCAAGAACATGAAGTCGATGTCCTGACGACGCGTCGGCTGTGCGGCCACGGTAGCGCCGGTGGTGCTTTGCAGGCTCTTGGCGCGGCTTTCGCTGTTGCGCAGTTGGAATAGCTCGGCAATCTGCTGCGCCAGTGCAACCGGCTGATCGATGCGCTCGGCACCCAGCAAAGTTCCGCCCTTGGCTTGCCAGCTTTGGCGGAATGCATCCAGCACGCGGTCGCCCCATTCGCCTTTTGGCACCATGGCTACGGCGCTGCGCTTGCCGTCAGCCCAGGCACGACGAGCCACTTCACGGGCCTCGTCTTCAGCGGACAGGCCGAACTGGAACAACTGCGGCGGCCCCTCGGCGTTGTTGTCGCTGTAATTCAGGGCCAAGGTCGTGATCGGCAACTGCTCGCGGCTGCTGAGTTGTTTGACCAGGGGTTTTTCCAGCGGACCGACAACAAGTTGCACACCGGCAGCTTTGGCCTGCTGGTAGAACGCGTCCATGGAGGTCACGCGGGAGCTATCGAACACTTCAATCGCAGGGGGATTCTGACCGGCCTGTTGTGCCTGATAGTGAGCAGCCATGAAGCCGTCACGCAATGCGCGAGCAACCGAGGCCAACGCGCCGTCCTGCGGCAACAGCAGGGCAATCTTGGTCAGCGGCTCGCTTTTCAGTTCGCGCAGTTGGGCAAGTGTGGTGGGCAATTGGAGTGCGGCAGGGTGCTGCGGGTTTTGTGCTTTCCAGGCGTCGATGGCAGCCTGTTGCTGCTCGAGCGTGCCGGCACCTTTGACGGCGCGGGCCAGACTCAACCAGCCACCCATCACATCCGTAGCTGCGCTTTGCAGTTGCTCGGAAGGCAGCGCTGCAATCAGCGCCCAGATCGCATCATTGTTGGCGCTGGCGTCGGCACCTTTGAGCATCGGCGACATATAGACGCGCTCGCTTGCTGCTGCCAAAGCCTGACTGTCAGCTTCCAACGCCTTGGCGCGGACGGTGTGCGCGCGAACCTGCAGATCAACCGGCATTTCGTCCAGGTGTTGCAGGCTTGGATGATTGAGCGCGGTCAGCGCAGCTTTGGGCTGGCTGCGGATCATTGCCAGCTCGGCTGACAGGGTGCTGGCGTAAATCTGCTTGTCGGGCTTGAGCTGGTCCATTTTGACCTGTTCAAGGATGCTGGCGGCGCGACCTGGATCATTCTGGCGCGCGGCCTGGTCGGCGGCGGTCAGTCTGAGCAGTGCAGCCTGGTCCGGAGACTTGGCAGCCGCGGCCTGTTCGAGCAGTTGCTCGATGCTGGCGTCAGGTGTGCGTGGAAGTTCACCTAGGCTGGAGGAGGGCGAGCTGGCGCAAGCCGCCAATAGGGCAGCCAGGCAGAGGGCAGTGAACAGCCGCAGGCAAGCGATCATGTGTATGTTCCTGATACTCGAGCAAATTAGCGTGGAAGTGTACCCAAGCACTGGCCGGGGCGCGACGTTAGTGGCGTCAAGGCCTCGATATTGGTCGCGCGGGAGCGCGATATCGCGACATGTCGCAGGTTGCTGCATCCTGACTGGACCGTATTCGGAGTTTGAATCGTAGCGTCCGTTCATTTTCACTCTCCTTGTACCCGTCACCCGCTTGAAGCGCTCTTACGCTGTACAATGCGGGCTTTTACTGACCATGAGGTGTGCGCTTTGACTGCTCCAGGTGCTTTGAATTCCACTGCCGGCTCGCTTTATGTGGTGGCGACGCCGATAGGCAACCTGGACGACATGAGTGTGCGCGCGTTGAAAGTGCTGCGTGAGGTGGCGTTGATCGCCGCCGAGGATACCCGGCACTCATTAAGGTTAATGCAACATTTCGGCATTGCCACACCTTTGGCCGCCTGCCATGAGCATAATGAGCGCGAAGAGGGCAGTCGCTTCATTACGCGTTTGCTGGCTGGTGACAGCGTTGCGCTGATCTCCGATGCGGGCACGCCGCTGATTTCCGATCCCGGATATCATCTTGTGCGTCAGGCCCGAGCGGCCGGGATACAGGTGGTGCCGGTGCCAGGCGCCTGCGCGCTGATCGCTGCATTGTCCGCCGCCGGTTTGCCGTCCGACCGCTTTATCTTCGAGGGGTTTCTGCCCGCCAAAGTGGTGGGGCGCAAGGCTCGACTCGAGCTGATAAAAGAAGAGCCGCGTACGCTAATTTTTTACGAAGCACCGCATCGCATCCTTGAATGCCTGCAGGATCTGGAAGAGGTGTTCGGTGCTGATCGCCCGGCGGTGCTGGGGCGTGAATTGACTAAAACTTTTGAAACGCTCAAAGGTCTGCCTTTGGGAGAGTTGCGCGCATTCGTGGAAGGCGACAGCAATCAACAGCGCGGTGAGTGCGTGGTTCTGGTTGCCGGCTGGAGTGAGCCTGAGGGTGAAGATGTGATCGGCGCTGAAGCGCGTCGGATTCTGGACTTGTTACTCAAGGATTTGCCGCTCAAGCGTGCCGCTGCATTGGCTGCCGAGATCACCGGCGTGCGCAAGAATCTGCTTTACCAAGTGGCGCTGGATAAGCAAAAGGGTGAGTGATCCGCTGGCAGGGGGCCGTGACGGATTGGCGCATGCAGGGTGATAAAGCTTGTTCTCAAGCCACCGTCCCATTAACCTTGGCGGCGGAGAGTCGATTGGACAGTCGCTGCCTTCTGTTGTTCCGCAACAGGGGGGGGAGGAAAGTCCGGGCTCCATAGGGCGGAGTGCCAGGTAACGCCTGGGGGGCGCGAGCCTACGGAAAGTGCCACAGAAAATAACCGCCTAAGCACTTCGGTGCCGGTAAGGGTGAAAAGGTGCGGTAAGAGCGCACCGCACGTCTGGCAACAGTTCGTGGCTAGGTAAACCCCACTCGGAGCAAGACCAAATAGGGTTCCAAGGCGTGGCCCGCGCTGGAACCGGGTAGGTTGCTAAAGACGTCCGGTGACGGCCGTCGTAGAGGAATGACTGTCCTCGACAGAACCCGGCTTACAGATCGACTCTCCACCTTTTTTCTCCCCGCTTTTTTGTATCGCAAAACCTCCTTCGTAATATCAAAAAAATCTTACGCTTAACAAATCACATTAAGTTCGGGCCCCAACTTTTTGAGGTTCTTGGGATTTGTTCCGTCTAACTCTCCAAAAATTCGCAAAACCCCCTCAATACCCCTCCTAAATCTCCGTTCTGTAAGGCTTTTCCTTAGGACCGCTCCTTGACGGTGTGGTGGCCGCATTCCTATAGTGTGCGCAAGTGGCAGAAAGTGGCGCGAAGTGGGTTTTTTGAACGCAAAAAGCTAATATTTGGAGAATGCGCCTGTGTTTCGTGGTGCCAACGCAATCAATCTCGATGCAAAGGGCCGTCTCGCTATGCCGAGTCGGTACCGTGACGAGTTGGATTCGCGTAGCGCCGGCCAGATGATTGTGACAATCGACACCGTTGACCCATGCCTTTGCATCTATCCGCTCCCGGAATGGGAGCTGATCGAAGCGAAATTGCGTGAGCTTGCGACGTTCCGTGAGGAAAACCGTCGCCTGCAACGTTTGCTGATTGGTAACGCGGTCGATCTGGAGCTCGATGGCAGTGGGCGTTTTCTGGTGCCGCCCCGCTTGCGCGACTACGCCAAGCTGGACAAGCGCGTGATGCTGGTGGGCCAGCTCAATAAGTTTCAACTGTGGGACGAGGACGCCTGGAACGCTCTTGCTGATGCGGATCTGGCGGCCATTCAAAAACCGGGCGCGATGCCTGATGAACTACGTGATTTGATCTTGTGACTATGAATAGCGGCTTTACCCACATCACCGTACTGCTCGAAGAAGCCGTCGAGGCTCTCGCAGTGCGCGCAGATGGCTGCTATGTGGACGGCACTTTCGGACGCGGCGGACACAGCCGGCTGATTCTGCAAAACCTTGGGGCGGATGGTCGCCTCCTCGGGTTCGATAAAGATCCTCAAGCCATTGCCACAGGTCAAGCGCTGGCGGCCGAAGATGGCCGCTTTGTCATTGTGCAGCGCAGTTTTGCCGAATTGGGCGAGGAAGCTCAAAACCAGGGGATCGCAGGCAGCGTCAGCGGAATCCTGCTGGATCTGGGCGTGTCGTCCCCGCAACTGGATGATCCGGAACGCGGCTTCAGCTTCATGAATGATGGCCCGCTGGACATGCGCATGGACCCGTCTCGCGGCGTCAGCGCTGCCGAGTTCGTCAATACCGCCTCGGCCGAAGAAATCGCCCGCGTGTTCAAGGAGTACGGCGAAGAGCGTTTCGCCCGTCGTATGGCCGGCGCTGTCGTGGCTCGCCGCGAAACCCAGCCTTTTGAACGTACCGGTGATCTGGCCGAGGTCCTGAAGGTCGCCAATCCAGCGTGGGAAAAAGGCAAGAACCCGGCGACACGTGCGTTCCAGGGTCTGCGCATTCACGTCAATAACGAATTGGGCGATCTTGAAGCGGGCCTTGATGCTGCGCTTGAAGCGCTGGAAATCGGTGGTCGTCTGGTGGTGATCAGCTTCCATTCGCTGGAAGATCGCATCGTCAAACTGTTCATGCGCAAACTGGTCAAGGGCGAAGCAGACAACCTGCCGCGTAACCTGCCGATTCGCCACCAAGCGTTCGAGCCGAAAATCAAACTGATCGGCAAGGCGCAATTCGCTTCCGATACTGAAACCAAGGCCAACCCACGTTCACGCAGCGCCGTCATGCGCGTTGCGGAGAAGCTGCGATGAGCCGCGCTTTCCTCAAGCCGTTGCCCGGTGGCAGCTTCTTCATGTTGATGCTGTTTGTCGCCGTGCTGGTTTCAGCGATCGGGGTTTCCTACAGCGCGCACTGGAACCGCCAGTTGCTCAACTCGCTGTATAACGAACTCAGCGTGCGCGACAAAGCGCAAGCCGAGTGGGGCCGCCTGATCCTGGAGCAAAGCACCTGGACCGCTCATAGCCGTATTGAAGCGTTGGCCACTGAACAACTGAAAATGCGTATCCCTGATGCCGCCCAGATCCGGATGGTGTCGCCATGATGAAGCTCGACGGGGCACTGTATCCGTGGCGCTTCCGCGTAGTCGTCGGGCTGCTGGTGATCATGGTCCTTGCGATCTGCTACCGCATCATCGACTTGCAAGTCATTGATCACCGGTTCCTGATCGAGCAGGGCGATGCGCGCAGCCTGCGCACCATCTCCATTCCGGCCCACCGTGGTCTGGTCACCGACCGTAATGGCGAGCCGCTCGCGGTGAGTACGCCTGTCGCCACCATCTGGGCCAATCCGTCCGAGATGCAGGCAGACAAGAGCAAGTGGAACCTGCTGGCGGCAACGTTGGGCCAGGATCCGAAAGCGCTGACCGAGCGTCTCGATCAACAGGCCAGCAAAGAATTCATCTACCTGGTTCGCGGCCTCACGCCGGAGCAGGGGCAAGCGGTCGTCGATCTGAAAATTCCTGGCGTTTATGCCAAGGAAGAGTTCCGTCGTTTCTACCCGGCAGGCGATGTCACCGCGCACATGGTCGGCTTTACCGACCTCGATGATCACGGACGCGAAGGCGTTGAGCTGGCCTACGACGACTGGCTCGCCGGTGTGCCCGGCAAGCGGCAGGTGATCAAGGATCGACGCGGCAGGGTGATCAAGGATCTCCAGGTCACTAAAAACGCCAAGGCTGGAAAGACCTTGGCTTTGTCTATTGACCTGCGCCTGCAGTATCTCGCTACCCGCGAACTGCGTAACGCGATTCAGGAAAACGACGCCAAGGCCGGAAGCCTGGTGATCATGGACGTGAAGACTGGCGAAGTGCTGGCGATGGTCAACCAGCCAACCTACAACCCCAACAACCGTCGCACCATGGTGCCGGCAGCGATGCGTAACCGCGCGATCATCGACGTGTTCGAGCCAGGTTCGACCATGAAACCGATCTCAATGACGGCCGCTCTGGACAGTGGTCGCTGGAAGCCAAGCGACAAGGTTGAGGTGTATCCGGGCACGCTGCAGATCGGCAAGTACACCATCCGCGACGTGACCAAGACCGAAGGCCCGATTCTCGATCTGACCGGCATTCTGATCAACTCCAGTAACGTCGGCATGAGCAAAGTGGCGTTCGACGTCGGCGGCGAAGCGATCTTCCGCGCCATGCAGCGCGTAGGTCTGGGCCAGTACACCGGTCTTGGCTTCCCGGGCGAGCGTGTCGGCAATCTGCCGAACTATCGCGAATGGCGCAAGGCTGAAACCGCCACGCTGTCCTACGGCTACGGCCTGTCGGTGACTGCGCTGCAACTGGTGCATGCCTACTCTGCGCTGGCCAACAACGGCAAGCTCGTGCCATTGACTATTCTCAAGACCGACACGCCGCAGAGCTCGACTCAGGCGATCCCGGAAGCCACGGCGAAAACGCTGCAAGGCATGCTGCAGCAAGTGATCGAGGACCCGCGCGGCGTTTACCGTGCTCGGGTTCCGTCGTATCACGTGGCAGGCAAGAGCGGTACCGCACGTAAAACGTCGGTGGGCACCAAGGGCTATGCCGAAAACTCCTACCGCTCGTTGTTCGCAGGTTTCGGCCCGATGAGCAACCCGCGTTATGCCATCGTGGTCGTCATCGACGAGCCGAGCAAAGGCGGTTACTACGGTGGTCTGGTTTCCGCGCCGGTGTTCAGCAAAGTGATGTCCGGCACGCTGCGTTTGATGAACGTGCGCCCTGACAACCTCGCGCCGATCCCACCTGAGCAGGCCAATGCAACGCCGGCCGCTCCTGTAAAAGGAGGGCGCGGTTGATGTCTTCTAACCTGAGCAAGATTTTCGGCTACAGCGAGCGCGATCTGATGATCCGCGAACTGACGCTGGACAGCCGCAAAGTGCGCCCTGGCGATCTGTTTCTGGCTATTCCTGGCCTCAAGGTCGATGGCCGCGATCACATCGCCGATGCCATCGCCCACGGAGCTGCTGCCGTGGCCTATGAAGTGGAAGGCGCCAAAGTGCTGCCGATCACTGATGTGCCGCTGATCCCGGTCAAGGGCCTTGCCGCGCAGTTGTCCGACATTGCCGGCCGTTTTTACGGTGACCCGACGCGCAGCCTGAATCTGGTGGGCGTAACCGGCACCAACGGCAAAACCAGCGTTACTCAACTGATCGCGCAAGCGCTGGATCAACTGGGCCAGCGCTGCGGCATCATCGGTACGCTGGGTAACGGCTTCCACGGCGCGTTGAAAAGTGGCATCCACACCACGCCGGATCCGATTTCGGTGCAAGCCACGTTGACCGACCTGCGCAAGGCCGGCGCGAAAGCCATTGCGATGGAAGTGTCCTCTCACGGTCTGGATCAAGGCCGTGTGACTGCGCTGGCTTTCGACGTTGCGGTGTTCACCAATCTGTCCCGCGATCACCTCGATTACCACGGCACGATGCAAGCCTATGGCGCTGCCAAGGCCAAGCTGTTTGCCTGGAATGACTTGCGCTGCCGCGTGATCAATCTGGACGACGACTTCGGCCGCGAGCTGGCGGCACAGTCTCAGTCATCGCGCTTGATCAGCTACAGCCTGGAAGACGCCAGCGCCTATCTGTATTGCCGCGAAGCGACGTTCGATGACAACGGCGTGCGCGCCACGCTGGTCACGCCGCAGGGCGAGCACGTTCTGCGCAGCAGTCTGCTGGGGCGCTTCAATCTGAGCAACGTACTGGCCGCGGTCGGCGCGCTGTTGGGACTGGATTACGCGCTGGATGAAATCCTCAAAGTGCTGCCGAGCCTTGAAGGCCCGGTTGGCCGGATGCAGCGTCTGGGCGGCGGCACACGTCCGCTGGTGGTGGTCGATTACGCTCACACCCCGGATGCGCTGGAAAAAGTACTCGCTGCATTGCGACCTCATGCCCAAGGCCAACTCGTCTGTCTGTTCGGTTGTGGCGGCGATCGTGATCGCGGCAAGCGCCCACTGATGGCCGAAGTGGTTGAGCGGCTGGCGGACAAAGTGCTGGTGACTGACGACAACCCAAGAACTGAAACCCCTGCGCGTATTTTCGACGACATTCGCGCAGGGTTCGTGGCTGCCGACAGCGTGACGTTCGTGGCGGGTCGCGGCGTGGCCATCGCGCAGGTGATTGCCCAGGCCGATGCCCGGGATGTCATCGTGCTCGCCGGCAAAGGTCATGAGGATTACCAAGAGATCGATGGCAAGCGTCATCCATTCTCCGATCTTGAAGAAGCCGCCAAGGCACTGGATGCCTGGGAGGTCGCACATGCTTAAGCCATTGTCTTTCAGCGAACTGGTCGGTCCATTGAACGCACGTGTTGCGGGACAGGACATTGCCTTTGATGCGGTGAGTATCGACAGTCGTAGCGTGAGCACTGGACAGCTGTTCATCGCGCTGACAGGCCCGAATTTCGACGGCCACGATTATCTGGATCAGGTCGCTGCTAAAGGCGCGGTCGGGGCGTTGGTCGAGCGCCAAGTACCGGGTTCCGATTTGCCGCAACTGGTGGTGGCCGATACCCGCCGGGCGCTGGCGCAACTGGGCGCGCTAAATCGCAATGCGTTCATCGACAAGCCTGTGGCGGCGATTACCGGTTCCAGTGGCAAAACCACCGTTAAGGAAATGCTTGCGAGCATCTTGCGTACGCGCGGTTCGGTACTGGCTACGCGCGGCAATCTGAACAACGAACTCGGTGTGCCGCTGACCCTGTTGTCGCTGACCTCGGAATACCAGGCGGCAGTCATCGAACTGGGCGCGTCGCGCATCGGTGAAATCGCGTTCACCGTCAGCCTCACCAAGCCCCATGTCACCGTCATCACCAACGCCGGGACCGCCCACGTGGGCGAGTTCGGCGGACCGGACAAAATTGTCCAGGCTAAAGGTGAAATCATCGACGGCCTGGATGCTTTCGGCACGGCTGTTCTGAATCTGGATGACAAGGCCTTTGGCATCTGGCGCACCCGCGCTGGCGATCGAAAGGTCCTGAGTTTCTCCCTGAACAACGCGGCTGCCGACCTGTACGCCAGCGACCTGGGCATCGATGCGCGGGGCTGCCCGGCCTTCACCTTGAACGGCCCAATGGGCGCTGCCTCAGTGCAACTGAATTTGCTCGGCGCGCACAACGTGGCCAATGCCATGGCTGCTGCGGCTGCTGCCTACGCGCTGGACGTGCCGCTGCAAGGCATCGTCGACGGTTTGAACAACGTGCAGCCGGTGAAAGGCCGCACCGTCGCGCAACTGGCCACCAACGGCATGCGCGTCATCGATGACAGCTACAACGCCAACCCGACGTCGGTCGCAGCAGCGGTCGACATTCTTGCAGGTTTCGCCGGTCGTACCGTGTTGGTACTGGGCGACATTGGCGAGTTGGGCGACTGGGCGGAACAAGGCCATCGCGACGTCGGTGAATACGCCGCCGGGAAAGTCGACGCTTTGTATGCCGTTGGTCCATTGATGGCCCATGCAGTTAAAGCTTTCGGGCAGGATGCCCGCCATTTTGCCAATCAGGCAGACCTGATCGCAGCGCTTGGCGCCGAGCAGGACAAAAACACCACAATTTTGATCAAAGGCTCTCGCAGTGCCGCGATGGAAAACATCGTCGCAGCCCTGTGTGGAACCATGCTGGAGAAACATTAATGCTGCTGCTGCTGGCCGAGTATCTGCAACAGTTCTACAAAGGCTTCGCAGTCTTCCAATACCTGACCCTGCGCGGGATCCTCGGTGTGCTCACTGCATTGTCGATGTCGCTGTGCCTTGGGCCATGGATGATCCGTGCTTTGCAGAGCAAGCAGATCGGCCAATCCGTGCGTAACGATGGTCCGCAATCGCATTTGTCCAAATCGGGCACGCCGACCATGGGGGGCGCGCTGATCCTTTCGGCTATCGCCATCAGCACCCTGTTGTGGGCTGATCTGTCCAACCGTTATGTGTGGGTGGTGTTGGTCGTGACCCTGTTGTTCGGTGGCATCGGCTGGGTCGATGACTACCGCAAAGTGATCGAAAAGAATTCCAAAGGGCTGCCAAGCCGCTGGAAGTACTTCTGGCAGTCGGTGTTTGGTCTGGGCGCCGCGCTCTTCCTTTATATGACTGCGCAAAGCCCTGTCGAAACCACTTTGCTGATTCCGATGTTCAAGGATTACAGCATCCCGTTGGGCGTGGGCTTTGTGGTCCTGACTTATTTCGTGATCGTAGGCTCCAGCAACGCAGTCAACCTGACCGATGGCCTCGACGGCCTGGCGATTCTGCCGACGGTGATGGTTGGCGGCGCGCTTGGCATCTTCTGCTACCTGTCGGGTAACGTGAAGTTCGCCGAATACCTGCTGATCCCTTACGTACCGGGCGCGGGCGAGCTGATCGTATTCTGCGGCGCGCTGATCGGTGCTGGCCTGGGCTTCCTCTGGTTCAACACCTACCCGGCGCAAGTATTCATGGGCGACGTCGGCGCACTGGCGCTGGGCGCGGCCTTGGGCACCATCGCTGTGATCGTGCGTCAGGAAATCGTGCTGTTCATCATGGGCGGGGTGTTCGTAATGGAAACCCTGTCAGTCGTCATTCAGGTTGCATCGTTTAAGTTGACCGGCCGCCGCGTTTTCCGCATGGCGCCGATCCACCACCATTTTGAACTCAAGGGCTGGCCCGAGCCGCGAGTGATCGTCCGTTTCTGGATCATCACCGTGATTCTCGTGTTGATCGGCCTTGCCACGCTGAAACTGAGGTAGAACGAGTGTCTCTGATCGCTTCTGACCACTTCCGCATCGTTGTCGGCCTCGGCAAGAGCGGCATGTCCCTGGTTCGCTTCCTGGCGAATCGGGGCGTGTCGTTTGCCGTGGCTGATACGCGGGAGAATCCGCCGGAGCTCGAGACGTTGCGTCGTGACTACCCGCAAGTGGAAGTACGTTGTGGCGAGCTGGACGTTGAATTCCTTTGCCGCGCCGACGAGCTTTATGTCAGCCCGGGCCTGGCGCTGGCGACCCCGGCGTTGCAGCAGGCTGCTATGCGCGGCGTGAAGTTGTCCGGCGATATCGAACTGTTCGCGCGTAATGCGAAAGCGCCGATTGTTGCTATCAGCGGCTCCAACGCCAAAAGCACCGTTACCACGCTGGTTGGCGAAATGGCCCTGGCCGCTGGCAAACGCGTGGCAGTCGGCGGAAACCTTGGCGTGCCGGCGCTGGATCTGCTCAGCGACGACGTCGAGTTGTACGTCATGGAGCTTTCGAGCTTCCAGCTGGAAACCACCGATCAGCTCGGCGCTGAAGTGGCAACCGTGCTGAACGTCAGCGAAGACCACATGGATCGCTACAGTGGTCTGCCGGCGTATCACCTTGCCAAGCACCGGATCTTCCGTGGCGCACGGCAAGTGGTGGTCAATCGGCAGGACGCATTGTCCCGACCATTGATCGGTGAAGGCGTCCCGGCCTGGACCTTCGGTCTGAACACGCCTGACAGGAACGGCTTCGGTCTGCGTGAAGAGAACGGCGAGAAGTATCTGGCCTTCCAGTTCGACACCCTGATGCCGGTCCGCGAATTGAAAATCCGCGGCGCACACAACCAGTCCAACGCGTTGGCTGCGTTGGCGCTGGGCCATGCGGTCGGCCTGCCGTTCGACGCCATGCTGTCGAGCCTGCGCACCTTTGCCGGGCTGGTGCATCGTTGCCAGTGGGTCGGCGAGCGCAAAGGGGTCAGTTATTACGACGACTCCAAGGCCACCAACGTCGGCGCCGCTCTGGCTGCCATCGAAGGCCTGGGCACAGACATCGCCGGCAAACTGGTGTTGATCGCCGGTGGCGACGGCAAAGGCGCTGATTTTAAAGCGCTGAAAGCCCCGGTTGCCGCACATTGCCGCGCCGTGATCCTGTTGGGTCGCGACGCAGAACTCCTGGCCACGACCTTCGGCGATTCCGTGCCGTTGGTACGCGTCAACACATTGGAAGAAGCTGTGCAACGTGCCGCCGAATCAGCTCAGGAAGGGGACGCCGTGTTGCTGTCGCCCGCCTGCGCAAGCCTGGACATGTTCAAGAATTTCGAAGAGCGCGGTCGCGTCTTCGCCCAGGCCGTGAGGGATTTGTCATGATTCTGGGCGTGATTAAGCCTTATCCGTCTCCGCTCATCAGCGGTCGTGGCATCGATGTCGACTTCCCGATGCTCGCCGGTTGCCTGGCGCTATTGGGGCTGGGCTTGGTGATGATCGCGTCGGCATCGTCTGAAGTAGCGGCTGCGCAGTCCGGCAATACGCTGGCGATGATGATTCGCCACCTGGTTTATCTCGTACTGGGCCTGGGCGCTTGCATCGTGACCATGATGATCCCGGTTGCGACCTGGCAGCGTCTGGGCTGGCTGATGCTGGCGGGCGCCTTCGGTTTGCTGATTCTGGTATTGGTGCCGGGGATCGGGCGTGAGGTCAACGGCTCGATGCGCTGGATCGGCTTCGGCATGTTCAACGTCCAGCCCTCGGAGATCGCTAAGGTCTTCGTCGTGATCTTCCTGGCGGGCTATCTGATCAGGCGTCAGCAAGAAGTGCGCGAAAGCTGGATGGGCTTCTTCAAGCCGTTCATCGTGCTCCTGCCGATGGCCGGGCTGTTGCTGATGGAGCCTGACTTCGGCGCCACGGTCGTGATGATGGGCGCTGCCGCTGCGATGCTGTTTCTGGGTGGTGTCGGTCTGTTCCGCTTTACGCTCATGGTGGCGTTGGCCGTTGGTGCGGTGTTCGTGCTGGTCCAGGCGCAGCCTTATCGGATGGCGCGTCTGATCACCTTTACCGACCCGTGGTCCGATCAGTTCGGTTCCGGCTACCAGTTGACTCAGGCGCTGATCGCCTTCGGTCGCGGTGAATGGCTGGGCGTCGGTTTGGGCAACAGCGTGCAGAAGCAGTTTTACCTGCCGGAAGCCCACACCGACTTTGTGTTCTCGGTATTGGCTGAAGAGTTGGGCGTTGTCGGTTCGCTGGTCACCGTCGGGCTGTTCGTGTTCGTCAGCTTGCGAGCGATGTACATCGGCATGTGGGCCGAGCGCGCCAAGCAGTTCTTTGCCGCTTACACCGCTTACGGCTTGGCGTTCCTGTGGATTGGTCAGTTCCTGATCAACATCGGCGTGAACGTCGGTTTGCTGCCAACCAAAGGTCTGACCCTGCCGTTCCTCAGTTACGGCGGCAGTTCGTTGATCATCTGCTGTGCAAGCCTGGGTCTGCTGCTGCGCATCGAGTGGGAATCTCGCAACAACATGGGCAGCGAAGAAGCCGAGTTCAACGAGAGCGACTTCGCCGAGGAGCCCGCTCATGGCCGAAAGTAACGTGCTGATCATGGCAGGCGGAACGGGCGGGCATGTGTTCCCGGCGCTGGCCTGTGCGCGTGAGTTTCAGGCCCGCGGCTACACCGTGCATTGGCTCGGCACACCGCGCGGCATCGAAAACGAACTTGTCCCGGCAGCCGGTCTTAAGCTGCACCTGATAAAAGTCACCGGCCTGCGCGGCAAAGGGCGTCTGTCGCTGCTCAAGGCGCCGCTCATGTTGATCAACGCACTGCTTGAAGCGCGCAAAGTCATGCGTGAAATCAAACCGGTGTGTGCGGTCGGTTTCGGCGGTTATGTCACCGGCCCTGGCGGCCTGGCGGCAAGGCTTGCAGGCGTGCCGTTGATCATTCACGAGCAAAACGCTGTAGCCGGGACGGCCAACCGCAGTCTGGCCTCGTTCGCCAGCCGCGTGTGCGAAGCCTTCCCGCAGACCTTTGCCGTGTCTGCCAAGCGCCGCACCACGGGTAATCCGGTGCGAGCCGAATTGTTCTTTGAAACGCCGCGTCAGGCGCTGGCGGGTCGCAAGCCGCGTTTGCTGGTACTGGGCGGCAGCCTTGGCGCCGAACCGCTGAATAAATTGTTGCCAGAGGCCCTTGCTCTGGTCCCTGTGGAACTGCGGCCTGAGGTGTTTCATCAGGCTGGCAAGCAGCACGATCAAATCACAACCGAGCGCTATCAAGCGGCCGGTGTGGAGGCGCAAGTGGCGCCGTTCATCAAAGACATGGCCCAAGCCTATGGCTGGGCGGACCTGGTGGTCTGTCGCGCAGGCGCACTGACTATCAGCGAATTGGCAGCCGCTGGTCTGCCGTCGTTGCTGGTGCCATTGCCTCACGCGATTGACGACCACCAGTCCCGTAACGCCGATTATCTGGCCCGCGAAGGTGCTGCCTTCGTCATGCCACAAGCAACAACTGGCGCCGCCGAAATGGCCGCACGCCTGAAAGAGGTTTTGATGCAACCCGAACAACTCAAACGCATGGCCACAACGGCTCGCCAACTGGCCAAGCCGGACGCCACCAACACTGTCGTCGATGTCTGCCTGGAGGTGGCCCATGGTTGAGAATCAACGCGCGATGCCACAGCCGGAAATGCGCCGCATCCGTCGTATCCACTTCGTCGGTATCGGCGGCGTGGGCATGTGCGGCATTGCTGAAGTGCTGCTGAACCTGGGCTATGACGTGTCAGGCTCGGACCTGAAAGCTTCGCCAGTGACCGAACGTCTCGAATCGTTCGGCGCGCAAATCTTTATCGGTCACCGCTCAGAAAACGCAGCAGCCGCTGACGTGCTTGTGGTGTCCAGCGCGGTGAACACTTCCAATCCGGAAGTGGCGACTGCACTTGAGCGCCGCATTCCGGTGGTCCCGCGTGCCGAGATGCTGGCTGAGCTGATGCGCTATCGCCACGGCATCGCGGTGGCTGGCACTCACGGCAAAACCACGACTACCAGCCTGATCGCTTCGGTGTTCGCGGCCGGTGGTCTGGACCCGACGTTCGTGATCGGCGGCCGTTTGAACGCTGCCGGCACCAATGCTCAGCTCGGCACCAGCCGCTACCTGATCGCTGAAGCCGATGAAAGCGACGCCAGCTTCCTGCACTTGCAGCCGCTGGTTGCAGTGGTCACCAACATTGACGCCGACCACATGGCGACCTACGAAGGCGACTTCAACAAGCTGAAGAAAACCTTCGTCGAGTTCCTGCACAACCTGCCGTTTTACGGTCTGGCCGTGGTCTGCATTGACGATCCTGTGGTGCGCGACATTCTGCCTTCGGTCAAGCGCCCGACGATGACTTACGGTTTCGATGAAGCGGCCGATGTACGCGCGATCAATGTCCGTCAGGACGGCATGCACACCCACTTCACCGTGCTGCGTCGTGACCGCGAGCCGCTGG
Organism: Pseudomonas rosaeacicularis; assembly: GCF_057128745.1. NCBI lineage: Bacteria > Pseudomonadati > Pseudomonadota > Gammaproteobacteria > Pseudomonadales > Pseudomonadaceae > Pseudomonas > Pseudomonas rosaeacicularis. The sequence goes on along the minus strand of NZ_JBSKHT010000024.1, from coordinate 25,385 downwards.
ATGTGTCGGTGAACATGCCGGGTAATCACAACGTGCTCAACTCCCTGGCGACCATCGCCATCGCGACTGACGAAGGCGTTTCCGACGAAGCCATCGTTCAGGGGCTGTCGGGCTTTCAGGGCGTGGGACGACGCTTTCAGGTCTACGGCGAACTGCCGGTGGAAAACGGCAGCGTGATGCTCGTCGACGACTACGGTCATCACCCCCGTGAAGTCGCGGCCGTGATTGCTGCCGTGCGTGGCGGCTGGCCGGATCGTCGGCTGGTCATGGTGTATCAGCCACATCGCTACAGCCGAACCCGCGATCTCTATGACGATTTCGTGCAGGTCCTGAACGACGCCAACGTGTTGCTGCTGATGGAAGTTTATCCGGCGGGCGAAGAGCCAATTCCCGGCGCAGACAGCCGTCAGCTTGCCCACAGCATTCGTCAGCGTGGCCAATTGGACCCGATCTACATTGAGCGCGGCGTCGAGCTGGCGCCTTTGGTCAAGCCGCTGCTGCGTGCTGGCGACATCCTGCTGTGCCAGGGCGCTGGTGACATCGGCGGTCTGGCTCCGCAGTTGCTGAAAAGCCCGTTGTTCACGGGCGCGATCGTCAACTCAACCGAAGGGAAGCTGAAATGACAGCCGCCTTGCAATCCTCCTTGCTCTTGACCCCGACGCCTTTGCGTTTCGGGCGTGTTGCCGTGCTGAGCAGTAAGCAGGATTGTATTTTTTCGGCGACGGAACTGGACTTTCCTTTGATCGTCCAACCGGCTCATGAAGGCATTCGTAGCGGTAAGGCAAAAATGAATGGCGTCGATGAATCGATCGCCGTCCGCAATGCCGCCTGTACCTCCGGTTCGCAAGTAATGGTTGATGCGTCGGGCCTTGATTCCACACAACGGATGTCGGCGATGCCTGCCGACAGCCTTCAGGCGCGAGGTTGACCATGCAAGGTGCATCGCTACGTCACCAGCCACCCGCTCCCGGCCGCAAGCCAGTGCCTCGCGGCGCCAGCCGTATGGTTGCCAAAGAGCCATTGTCGGTGCGTCTGCCGAAGGCGAACTTCGGTTTCCTGAAGTACGTGTTCTGGCCCATCTTGCTGGTTGCGCTCGGCTTCGGCACCTACGAAGGCGCTCAACGCCTGCTGCCTTACGCGGATCGCCCGATATCCAAGATCAACGTGCAGGGCGACCTGAGCTACATCAGCCAGCAAGCCGTGCAGCAACGCATCGCGCCCTATGTGGCCACCAGTTTTTTCACCATTGATCTGGCCGGCATGCGCACCGAGCTTGAACAGATGCCATGGATCGCCCACGCCGAAGTGCGGCGCGTCTGGCCTGATCAGGTGGTCATCCGTCTCGAAGAGCAGCTGCCTGTCGCACGCTGGGGTGATGCGTCCTTATTGAACAACCAGGGTCAGGCGTTCACGCCGCGTGAACTGGCCAACTACGAACACCTTCCGCAGTTGTTCGGGCCTCAACGGGCTCAACAGCAGGTGATGCAGCAGTACCAGAACCTGAGTCAGATGTTGCGCCCCATGGGCTTCTCCATCGCTCGCCTGGAACTGCGTGAGCGGGGCAGCTGGTTTTTGACCACCGGAGCAGGTGCTTCAGGTCCGGGTATCGAGTTGTTGCTCGGCCGAGATCATCTGGTGGAGAAAATGCGCCGCTTCATCGTCATTTACGACAAGACGCTCAAAGAACAGATCACGAACATTGCGCGAGTCGACCTGCGTTACAACAACGGCCTTGCCGTCGGTTGGCGTGAGGAAGCTGCAGCGCCAACGACGGTCAAACCCGCCGTCGCGAAGAATTGATAAGAGGCAGGACCCATGGCAAACGTGCAAAGCGGCAAAATGATCGTCGGATTGGATATCGGCACCTCCAAAGTGGTGGCGCTGGTAGGCGAAGTCGCGGCTGATGGCACCCTGGAAATCGTGGGCATCGGCACCCACCCATCACGCGGCCTGAAAAAGGGCGTGGTGGTGAATATCGAATCGACCGTGCAGTCGATTCAGCGCGCCATCGAGGAAGCCCAACTGATGGCCGGCTGCCGCATTCACTCGGCATTCGTCGGTGTCGCGGGCAGCCACATTCGCAGCCTGAACTCCCACGGCATCGTTGCGATTCGCGACCGTGAAGTCAGCTCTGCGGACCTTGAACGTGTACTTGATGCCGCTCAGGCCGTAGCGATCCCGGCTGATCAGCGCGTGCTGCACACGCTGCCGCAGGACTACGTGATCGACAACCAGGAAGGCGTTCGCGAGCCACTGGGCATGTCGGGCGTGCGTCTGGAAGCCAAGGTTCATGTCGTGACCTGCGCGGTGAACGCTGCGCAGAACATCGAAAAGTGCGTGCGTCGTTGCGGTCTGGAAGTTGATGACATCATTCTCGAGCAACTGGCTTCGGCCTACTCGGTACTGACCGACGACGAGAAAGAGCTGGGCGTGTGCCTGGTGGACATCGGTGGCGGCACAACCGACATCGCGATCTTCACCGAAGGCGCCATTCGCCACACGGCGGTGATCCCGATTGCCGGTGATCAAGTCACCAATGATATCGCCATGGCCCTGCGCACACCGACGCAGTACGCCGAAGAAATCAAGATCCGTTACGCCTGCGCCCTGGCCAAACTGGCGGGCGCCGGCGAAACCATCAAAGTGCCGAGCGTGGGCGACCGCCCGCCTCGCGAGTTGTCGCGTCAGGCCCTGGCTGAAGTGGTCGAGCCACGCTACGACGAACTGTTCACCCTGATCCAGGCTGAATTGCGTCGCAGCGGATACGAAGATTTGATCCCGGCCGGCATCGTGCTGACTGGTGGTACCTCGAAAATGGAAGGCGCGGTCGAATTGGCCGAGGAAATCTTCCACATGCCGGTGCGCCTTGGTGTGCCGCATAGCGTTAAAGGGCTCGCGGACGTTGTTCGCAACCCGATCTACTCAACTGGTGTCGGCCTGTTGCTGTACGGACTGCAAAAGCAGTCTGACGGCATCTCGCTGTCCGGCCTTTCCGGCTCCAGTAGCAGTTATAGCGATGAACCTAAAGCACCGGTGTTAGAGCGCTTGAAGCGCTGGGTGCAGGGGAATTTCTAAAGATTCAAAAGTGGTAGGCAGGCAACAGGCGTAAAAAAACTAGAGAAGTGAAGGAGAGGGAACATGTTCGAGCTCGTAGACAACATCCCACAAAGCCCGGTAATCAAAGTTATCGGTGTTGGCGGTGGCGGCGGCAACGCAGTCAATCACATGGTCAAAAGCAACATTGAAGGCGTCGAGTTCATCTGCGCCAACACTGATGCCCAAGCGCTGAAAAACATCGGCGCGCGGACCATCCTGCAACTGGGCACAGGCGTGACCAAAGGCCTTGGCGCTGGCGCCAACCCTGAAGTCGGCCGTCAGGCTGCACTGGAAGATCGTGAGCGCATTGCAGAAGTTCTGCAGGGCACCAACATGGTTTTCATCACCACTGGCATGGGCGGCGGTACCGGTACCGGTGCTGCTCCGATCATTGCTGAAGTGGCTAAGGAAATGGGCATTCTCACCGTTGCGGTGGTGACTCGTCCGTTCCCGTTCGAAGGCCGCAAGCGCATGCAGATCGCCGATGAAGGCATCCGCATGTTGTCCGAAAGCGTTGACTCGTTGATCACTATTCCAAACGAGAAACTGCTGACCATCCTGGGTAAAGACGCAAGCCTGCTGTCGGCTTTCGCCAAGGCAGACGATGTACTCGCCGGTGCCGTTCGCGGTATCTCCGACATCATCAAGCGTCCAGGCATGATCAACGTCGACTTCGCCGACGTGCGCACCGTGATGTCCGAAATGGGCATGGCGATGATGGGTACCGGCTGCGCAAGCGGTCCGAACCGTGCACGCGAAGCAACGGAAGCGGCCATCCGCAACCCGCTGCTCGAAGACGTGAATCTGCAGGGCGCTCGCGGCATTCTGGTCAACATCACTGCCGGTCCTGACCTGTCTCTGGGTGAGTACTCGGACGTGGGTAGCATCATCGAAGCGTTCGCATCCGAACACGCCATGGTCAAGGTCGGTACCGTTATCGATCCGGACATGCGTGACGAGTTGCACGTGACTGTGGTCGCTACTGGCCTGGGCGCGAAAATCGAGAAGCCTGTGAAGGTCATCGACAACACCATGCAAACCAATCAGGCCGCGCCGTCGCAACAACACAGCGCACGCCAGGAGCAGCCAGCGGTGAACTACCGTGATCTGGACCGTCCGACCGTGATGCGCAATCAAGCACACGCCGGCGCGACATCGGCTGCGAAAATGAATCCGCACGATGACTTGGATTATCTGGATATTCCAGCCTTCCTGCGTCGTCAGGCTGATTAATGGGTTCTATCAGGGGTATAAGGGTGATTGGTGTTCAGCAAAGGCGAGGTCTGCTATCATCGCCAGCCTTTGTTGATACTAATTCGCGATATGCGCTGAAGCGGCCAATGCCATGATTAAACAACGCACCCTGAAGAATATTATCCGTGCCACAGGTATCGGCCTGCACTCGGGGGAAAAGGTATACCTGACCCTCAAACCTGCGCCTGTGAACACCGGCATTGTGTTTTTCCGTACCGACCTCGATCCGGTCGTGCAGATCAACGCCTTTGCAGAGAACGTTGGAGACACCACGCTTTCAACGACTCTGTTCAATGGTGATGTAAAGGTCGATACGGTTGAACACTTGCTTTCGGCGCTGGCTGGCCTGGGCATCGATAACGCCTACGTTGAACTCTCTGCCTCCGAAGTTCCGATCATGGACGGCAGCGCAGGTCCCTTCGTATTCCTGATTCAATCGGCTGGCCTGGAAGAACAGGACGCACCGAAGAAATTCATTCGTATCCTGAAAGAAGTGTGTGTAGAGGACGAAGGCAAATACGCCAAGTTCGTGCCGTTCGAAGGCTTCAAGGTGAGTTTCGAGATCGATTTCGACCACCCGTTCCTGAAAAACCGTACACAAAGCGCAAGCGTGGATTTCTCCAGCACTTCGTTTGTAAAAGAAGTGAGCCGCGCACGTACGTTCGGCTTCATGAAAGACATCGAATACTTGCGCAAACACAACCTCGCACTCGGCGGCAGCGTTGAAAACGCTATTGTCGTAGACAAGGATGGTGTGTTGAACGAAGACGGCCTTCGGTACGAGGACGAATTCGTCAAACACAAGATTCTGGATGCCATCGGTGATCTTTATCTTTTGGGCAACAGCCTGATCGGCGAGTATCGCGGCTTCAAATCCGGCCATGGTCTGAACAATCGCTTGCTGCGCGCCTTGATCGCTCAGAAAGATGCTTGGGAAGTCGTGACCTTTGAAGATGCGAGCACCGCACCGATCTCTTACATGCGCCCGGTTGCGGCGGTGTAAAAAGCCTCTCTTCCTTGTTTTGTTTTTTTAAAGCCACCTTCGGGTGGCTTTTTTTATGCCCGGATCACGGGCTCTTCTGTAGGAGCGAACTTGTTCGCGAGACATACGTTGCGGTTTTCCAGGAAACGCATCGCGAACAAGTTCGCTCCTACAGGTCAGGTCTGCGTCAGGCTTTGGGTTTGGCGTGGGCCGCCAATCGCTCCAGGGCGGCCTTCAATTTGGGATCGGTTATTCCTTCGGCCGTGGCCTGAATACTTTCCGCAGCCGCCACCGACAAATCCATCGTATGTCCCGCCGCGCCGCGCTGAACCGTAGGTGGCTGAACCTTGAACAGGATGCGCGTCAGACTGCTGAACTCATCGAACGCTTCCAGCTGGCGCTGCAAACGCTTCTGTTGATAACGCAAACGCGTTGCCCAATGACCATCCGTCACGATCAACAGCAAGCTGCCTTCGCGCCACGAGGCCACATGACAGTGCTCACGCGCCGCTGGTTGCAGCTGACTTTCGAGCAGTCGCTGCAAATGCCCCAGGCGTTGGGCGTGATTGAAAATGGCTTTGAGTGGCTTCGCTTCACGCAACAGGACAGCCGGTGCGCGTGCCGTTAAAGGACGAAATGCCATGTTGGGTGCCTCGCAGAACAAGGCGCCATGGTAGCAGAAAGAGAATTTTTACCCCGGTCAGTCGAGACGTTCGATGCATTTGCTGGCTAGAACAATGAAGAAACTTTAACCAAACATCGTTGTGTGACGGGTTGAAGTCAGGAAAAAAGCCCCTATTGTTAATCTGCCCCGTAACAGCGCTGTGCCAGCATCGTGGAATAACGCCACTTTCCTCACCACCATTTCCGGGTAGAATGCTCGTTCGCATGCGGCCATGAGGGCTGCACGGGCGACTCACGGGGCCGCCCTCCATCTCTATGTGTGGAAGATCCTGTCGATATGTTTGCGCCTTTGTTAAAAAAACTTTTTGGAAGCAAGAACGAGCGTGAAGTAAAGCGCATGCTCAAGACGGTGCAACTCGTCAATGCCTTCGAAGAGCAAATGGTGGCCCTTTCGGACGAGCAATTGCGTGCCAAGACCGAAGAGTTCAAGGCCCGCTTAGCCAAAGGTGAGACCCTCGATCAGCTCCTCCCCGAAGCCTTTGCGGTTGCACGGGAAGCGGGCAAGCGCGTCATGGGTATGCGTCACTTCGACGTACAGCTCATCGGTGGTAACACCCTGCACGAAGGCATGATTGCCGAAATGCGTACCGGTGAAGGTAAGACCCTGGTGGCAACACTGGCGGTGTACCTCAACGCGCTGTCCGGCAAGGGCGTGCACGTTGTGACCGTGAACGATTACCTGGCTCGTCGTGACGCCAACTGGATGCGTCCGCTGTACGAATTCCTCGGTTTGACTGTCGGCGTTGTCACGCCTTTCCAGCCGCCTGAAGAGAAACGTGCTGCTTACGCGTCGGACATCACCTACGGCACCAACAACGAATTCGGGTTCGATTACCTGCGCGACAACATGGCTTTCAGCATGGAAGACAAGTTCCAGCGCGAGCTCAATTTTGCTGTGATCGACGAAGTCGACTCCATCCTGATCGATGAGGCGCGTACGCCGCTGATCATCTCCGGTCAGGCCGAAGACAGCTCCAAGCTATACACCGAAATCAACAAGCTGATCCCCAAACTCGAGCAACACATCGAGGAAGTGGAAGGCGTCGTTACCAAGCAAGGTCACTTCACCATCGACGAGAAGTCTCGTCAGGTCGAGCTGAACGAGTCCGGTCACCAGTTCATCGAAGAAATGCTTACCGAAGTCGGCCTGCTGGCTGTCGGCGAGAGCCTGTACTCTGCGCACAATCTGGGTCTGCTGACTCACGTTTATGCCGGTTTGCGTGCACACAAGCTGTTCAACCGCAACGTCGAATACATCGTCCAAGACGGTCAGATCCTGCTGGTCGACGAACACACCGGCCGTACCATGCCGGGTCGTCGTTTGTCCGAAGGCCTACACCAGGCCATCGAAGCGAAGGAAGGTCTGAACATCCAGGCCGAAAGCCAGACCTTGGCCTCGACCACGTTCCAGAACTACTTCCGTCTGTACAACAAACTGTCCGGCATGACCGGTACAGCGGACACCGAAGCGTTCGAATTTCACCAGATCTACACCTTGGCGGTGATGGTCATCCCGCCGAACAAAGCGTTGGCGCGTAAAGACTTCAACGACCTGGTGTACCTGACGGCCGAAGAAAAATACGCCGCCATCGTCACCGACATCAAGGCCTGCATGGCCGAGAATCGTCCGGTGCTGGTGGGTACCGCGACCATCGAAACCTCCGAGCACATGTCCCGCCTGTTGAACAAGGAAGGCATCGAGCACAAGGTTCTGAACGCCAAGTTCCACGAAAAAGAAGCCGAGATTATTGCCCAGGCCGGTCGTCCGGGTGCGCTGACCATCGCCACCAACATGGCCGGTCGTGGTACAGACATTCTGTTGGGCGGCAACTGGGAAGTTGAAGTGGCAAGCCTGGAAGACCCGACCCCTGAGCAGATCGCACAGATCAAGGCCGACTGGCAGAAGCGTCATCAGCAAGTGATCGAGGCGGGCGGTCTGCACGTCATTGCCTCCGAGCGTCACGAATCACGCCGTATCGACAACCAATTGCGTGGTCGTGCGGGTCGTCAGGGCGACACCGGTTCGAGCCGTTTCTACCTGTCGCTGGAAGACAGCCTGATGCGCATCTTTGCCTCTGATCGGGTGAAGAACTTCATGAAAGCGCTGGGCATGCAGTCCGGCGAAGCGATCGAGCACCGCATGGTGACCAACGCGATCGAGAAGGCGCAGCGCAAGGTTGAAGGCCGTAACTTCGACATCCGTAAGCAACTGCTCGAGTTCGATGACGTTTCCAACGAACAACGTAAAGTGATCTACCACATGCGCAACAGCCTGCTGGCTGCTGACAACATTGGAGACACTATTGCCGAGTTCCGCGAAGAAGTCCTGGACACCACCATCAGCGCGCACATTCCGCCACAGTCGCTGCCAGAGCAGTGGGACGTGGCCGGTCTGGAAGCTGCACTGAACAGCGATTTCGGTGTGAAACTGCCGATCCAGCAATGGCTCGACGAAGACGATCACCTGCACGAAGACACTCTGCGTCCGAAACTCCTGGAAGCCATCATGTCGGCTTACACCGAGAAGGAAGACCAGGCCAGCGCCGATGCATTGCGCAGCTTCGAGAAGCAAATCCTGCTGCGCGTCGTTGACGATCTGTGGAAAGACCACCTGTCGACCATGGACCACCTGCGTCACGGCATCCACCTGCGTGGCTACGCTCAGAAGAACCCGAAGCAGGAATACAAGCGCGAGTCGTTCACCCTGTTCCAGGAATTGCTGGACTCGATCAAGCGCGACACCATTCGTGTGCTGTCACACGTTCAGGTTCGCCGCGAAGATCAGGCCGAGGAAGAAGCGCGTCTGCGTCGCGAAGCCGAAGAACTGGCCGCGCGCATGCAGTTCCAGCACGACGAAGCACCGGGTCTGGACCAGCCGCAAGCGCTGTTGGCCGAAGACGGTGAAGACGTTGCGGTGGCCACTGTCCCGGTTCGCAACGATCAGAAGCAGGGTCGCAACGAGCTGTGCTGGTGCGGTTCGGGCAAGAAATTCAAGCACTGTCACGGTCAGATCAACTAAGCATTTTTTGCTGAGTTGCTCTAGCTGAACTGATACAACATCACGCCGCGACCGGCTTACCCGTCGCGGCGTTTTTCAATCGATCGAGTCGTACTGGCGTGCTGCCAGACGGCACAGGTAATTCTCGAGGAGCGCACTTCATGGCTGTTGGTCTTGGTCCTTTGCCGACGCTGCACCCGGTTCCCGGTTTTGAACTCGGCATCTCCTCCGCGGGCATCAAACGTCCGGGGCGCAAAGACGTCGTCGTCATGCGCTGCGCCGAAGGCTCTACCGTGGCGGGCGTGTTCACCCTCAACGCGTTCTGCGCAGCGCCGGTGATTTTGTCCAAGCAACGCACCCAAGGCACCGTGCGTTACCTGCTGACCAATACTGGCAACGCCAACGCAGGCACCGGGCAACCAGGCTTGCTGGCCGCAGAGCGCACCACCGCGAAACTGGCTGAGCTGACCGGCGTTGAGGCCAGTGCCGTGCTGCCATTCTCCACCGGTGTGATCGGTGAGCCGTTGCCTGTGGAAAAGATCGAGGGCGCGCTGCAAGCGGCGCTGGACGATTTGTCTGTGGATAACTGGGCCGCTGCGGCCGCCGGGATCATGACCACCGACACGCTGCCCAAGGGCGCGAGCCGTCAGTTCCAGATCGACGGCGTAACGATCACTGTGACCGGCATCAGCAAGGGCGCGGGCATGATTCGTCCGAACATGGCGACCATGCTTGGCTACATTGCCACCGACGCCAAAGTGTCCAAAAGCGTGTTGCAGGACCTGATTCGTGACGGCGCGAACAAGTCGTTCAACCGCATCACCATCGATGGCGACACCTCTACCAACGACTGCTGCATGCTGATTGCAACCGGTCAGGCCGCTCTGCCTGAAGTCACCGAAGCCAAAGGTCCGCTGTTCGATGCGCTCAAGCGTGCGGTGTTCGACGTGTGCATGGAAGTCGCTCAGGCCATCGTGCGTGACGGCGAAGGCGCGACCAAGTTCGTGACCGTGGAAGTGAACGGCGGCGGTAATCATCAGGAATGCCTGGACGTCGGTTACGCGGTGGCGCATTCGCCGCTGATCAAGACCGCACTGTTTGCGTCGGATCCGAACTGGGGTCGTATTCTGGCGGCGGTCGGCCGTGCGGGCGTGCCGGATCTGGACGTGAGCAAGATTGACGTGTTCCTGAGCGGCGTGTGCATTGCCAGTCAGGGTTGCCGTGCTACCACTTACACTGAAGAGCAGGGTTCTGCGGTGATGGCCGCAGCAGAAATCACCATCCGCATCGAGCTGGGTCGTGGCGATTGCAGCGAAACCATCTGGACCACCGATTTGTCCCACGAGTACGTGAAGATCAACGCGGAATACCGCACGTAACGCGCTCTGTCCTGTAGGAGCCAACTTGTTGGCGAGAGCTTGATTCGGTCTATCAGGCACACCGCTTCGCGAACAAGTTCGCTCCTACAGAGTTTGACGATCACATAACGGAGCTAAACCATGAGCCTGCACCTGATCATCGGCGACAAACGCTACTCCTCCTGGTCCATGCGCCCTTGGCTTGTGCTGGAAACGATCGGTGCGCCTTTCACCGAGCAGATAATTGCGCTCAACAAGCCCGACACCCGCGCCCAGATTCTGCAGCATTCGCCTACCGGCAAGGTGCCCGCGCTGGTTTGCGAGCACGGCACTATCGTTGATTCCCTGGCGATCTGCGAATACCTGGTCGAGCTCTTTCCCAAGGCCGATCTCTGGCCGCGTGACCCTGCGGCCCGGGCGCAGGCGCGTTCCGCCTGTGCGCAGATGCACAGCGGCTTCACGAGCTTGCGTTCGCACATGCCCATGGACTTGCGCCGTGACCAGGCGCTGGAAGTCATTTCCGTCGACACTCAGGACGACATCGAGCGCGTCGTTGCGCTGTGGGCCGAATGCCGCGCGGCCTCGACCGAACAAGGTCCGTTTCTGTTCGGCAAGCCCAGCATCGTCGATGCGTTTTTTGCGCCGGTAGCGGTTCGCTTGAGTACCTACCGCGTGGAATTGCCCGCCGACGCCGCTGCCTACGTCGACACCATCTACCAATGGCCTGCGTTCAAGCGTTGGCAGCAGGCAGGTCTGGAGGAAGGTTGATCGTGAAACGAGTTCATGTCGCCGCGGCGGTCATTCGTTGCGCCGACGGCAAAATCCTCATCGCCCGGCGTGCTGACACCCAGCACCAAGGCGGTTTGTGGGAGTTTCCGGGTGGCAAGGTCGAGCCCGGCGAAGCAGTCCAGGCCGCACTCGCCCGTGAGCTGCACGAAGAGCTGGGCATCGTGGTCACTGCCGCGCGCCCTCTGATCCAGATCAATCACGACTACCCGGACAAACAAGTTCTGCTGGATGTCTGGGAAGTGTCGTCATTCACGGGCGAGCCCCACGGCGCCGAAGGTCAGCCGTTGGCGTGGGTCACCAGTCGCGAGTTGCCCGAGTACGAATTTCCGGCGGCCAATCAGCCCATCGTCGCGGCGGCACGTTTGCCGGGCGAATACCTGATCACGCCGGACGGCCTGGAAACACCGCAGTTGCTGCAAGGCATTCGGAAGGCCGTGGCGGGTGGGATCAAGCTGATTCAGCTGCGTGCGCCGAACATGTACGACCCCAAGTATCGCGACATCGCGGTGGACGCGGTGGGGCTTTGTGCCGGTAAGGCGAGTTTGATGCTCAAGGGGCCGTTCGAGTGGCTGGGGGATTTCCCGGCCGCAGGATGGCACGCGACATCGGCGCAACTGCGCAAGCACGCTGCCAATGGGCGACCGTTGCCGGCGGATCGCTGGCTGGCGGCCTCCTGTCACAACGCTGAAGAGCTGGAACTGGCCGAGCTGATGGGTGTGGATTTCGTCACGCTGTCGCCGGTGCAGAAAACCAAGACTCATCCTGATGCTCAGCCGCTGGGTTGGGAGCAGGCGAGTGAGTTGATTCAGGGGTTCAGCAAGCCGGTGTTTTTGCTGGGCGGGGTAGGGCCCAACGAACGTCAGCGCGCATGGGATATCGGCGCGCAAGGCGTGGCCGGAATTCGCGCGTTTTGGCCTGAATAGCTTTGAGCCGCGACTCTGACCTGTTGGAACGAGGCTTGCCCGCGAAGCTGACGACGCGGTGAGTCAGATAGCCCGCGTCGATGACTTCGCGGGCAAGCCTCGCTCCAACAGATTCAGGGCTTAATCCGGCTTCTTCGCCACTTCCCACAAAATCTCGGCAATCCCCTGACGCCGCGCAATCATCCTGGCTGCGACGAACAACAAGTCCGACATCCGATTGATATACGCCAGCCCGACTCCGGCCAATGGCTCAACCGCGTTCAAATGCTGACAACGTCGCTCGGCAGTACGCGCCAGGCTGCGGCAGACATGGGCCTGCGCGATCAGCGCTGAGCCGCCCGGCAAAATGAAATTCTCAAGCGGCCCCAGTTCTTCGTTCCACAGATCAATCGCTGCTTCCAGCCGGTCGATTTCTGCTGCGTTCAACGCCTGATATTCCGGCATTGCCAGCTCGCCGCCCAGATCGAACAACCGATGCTGACACGGCGTCAGCACATCGATCACTTCCTGCAACCCAGGTGTGTGCGCCACGTGATCGGCCAGCCCTGCGAGCAGCAGCCCCAACTGACTGTTGAACGTGTCCACCTCACCCATCGCTTCGACGCGCGGATGGTCTTTGGGCACCCGACGCCCATCGCCCAGGCCGGTTTCGCCTTGATCGCCCGTGCGTGTGTAAATCTTCGACAAGCGAAAACCCATGTTGGAATCTCCTCGTTACAACGGACTGATGACTTGAACCGGGGCGCTGATCTGGCTGCCTGCCAGCGGCAAGCGCAAGGTGAAACAGGTACCCTGGCCCAGCGTGGAATGCACTTCCATCTGGCCCTTGTGATTGTTGGTGATGATGAAATACGAAACCGACAGGCCAAGACCTGTGCCCTGGCCGATCTCCTTGGTGGTGAAAAACGGCTCGAAGGTACGTTTGCGCACGCTTTCGGGCATGCCGACGCCGTTGTCTTCGACCTGGATTTCGGCCCACGGCGGGTTCAGCCGCGTGCGCAATGTGATACGCCCCGGCTCGCTGTCTTCTGGTCGTTGATGGATCGCTTGCGCCGCGTTTTTCAGCAGATTGAGCAGCACCTGTTCCAGCTCGTTTGCAGTGCCCGGCACCGGGCCTAGTTCAGGATCGAACTGACGCGTGATGTTCTGGCCCTTGAAGTCGAAACCGATGGTCAGGTCGAAGTCGTTGCTGGCGATTTCCACCGCTTGATCGATCAGCGCGGGCAGATCGCACGGGGCCATTTCGCGATTGCTGCGGCGGCTGAAACTGAGCATGTGGCTGACGATCTTCGCCGCCCGCGCGCCCGCTTGCTGAATGCCATCCAGCAGTTTCGGCACCTCTCGCGCATTGAGGTACTGATTGACCGCTGTCAGCTCGACGCCGTCCTGCTCGGCCTGTTCCAGATTCTTCGGCAACTCGGGGGACAAACGCCGACGAATGTTTTGCACGTTATGCAGGATCGCGCCCAGCGGGTTATTGATCTCGTGCGCCATGCCCGCCGCCAGGCCGCCCACCGACAGCATCTTTTCGGACTGCACCATCATTTCTTCCAGCGACAGACGCTGGGTGATGTCGTCGATGCGGATCACCACGCCACGCCCGGCACCACCGGTCAGCGGATAAAACGTCAGCGCGTAGTGCCGCGGTTCGTCGCCCTTGACCCAGGTCACGCGCTCGATCTTGGTCACGGTGTGGCGCTCGACCGTCTGCTTGATCTGCGGCAGAAATGACTTCATGGGCGGGAAGGCCAGGAAAATCGGCTGATTCAGCGCCTCGTCCAGTGGCGTACCGGAAAGCGCGCCTGCCTCCTGATTCCACTGCGTGACATACAGCTGTTCGTCCAGCGCGATCAGCGCCGAGGGCATCGAATCAATGATGCTATTGAGGTAGTTCTGAAAACCGGTGAGTTTCTTCTCGATCTTGCTGCGCACCTGGACTTCCAGCTCCAGCTTGCGGTTGGTGTGGCGGGTTTCTTCGGCCAGTCCTTGTGCCTGATCGTAGGCGTCCTGGGAGTCGTCGCGGGCGCGTTTTAGCTGTTGCTCGCGCGCTTCCATGCGCGACAGCATGGTGTTGAAGGCCTCGGCCAGACTGCCGATTTCATCGTGATTGCCAGGGGTTGCGCGCAGTGCATAGTTTTCTTCGCGGGTTACGCGGCGCGACAGGTCTTCGAGCTGATAGATGGGCTCAGTGATGAACCGACGAATCTGCCGCGCCACGCCTGCCCACAGCAACACGCTGAAAATCAGGATGCCCAGGCTCGCAGTCAGTGTGCCGGTGTAGAACGCGGTCGGCAGCTCGCTGCTGGCCACCAGCAGCAAATGGCCCTGCGCGCCATTGGCCTTGGGGACCGGGATGACCTGAGTGTTGCGAAACTCGGTGATGCGCCAGGTTTCCATGTTGCGAAAGTTGTCGGGCAGCCGCAGCTTGTCGCCCTGTTGCACTTGTGCCAGACGATTGCCGTCGGCGTCGTATAACGCAGCGGCGCGCAATGGCCCGTAGTTTTTCAATTCCTTGAGCAGCGCCTGGCCATTGGCGGGGGAGGCCAGCGCTTGGGCCGACAGGCTCGGATTGCTGATCAACCGGCCAATGGTCTGCAAGGCCTGGGGCGCCATCGCTTCTTGGGAAATGTAATAGGCGGCGCTGATAAACGTGAGGTTGGCGACCACCAACACAGTGGTCAGCAGGACCAATAGGGCCGCCAGCAGCTTTTGGCCGACCGGCAGGTTTTCCAGACGTTGGCGCAATGGCATGGGGCGCGATCACAGGCAGATGAGGAACAGGCAGGGTAGCGCTGTTCAGTACGCGCGCAAACCCGGGACGTCAATTTGGTTGTCTGGCGTTGATTCGCTTGTCAGTCGACGCGCAGGCCGTGCGCGCTCAGGTGATTGATCAGGCGCTCGCGCAACCGGTTCAACGCCGGAGCCTGACACTGATGTTGCGCAGCGACGGCGCAGGCATGGCCCAGCAGATAACTTATTTCGGTGCGGCGTCTTTGGGCGACGTCCTGGTACATCGAGGAGTAATTGGCGGCGGTCGCCTGAATCACCCGCAACACCTCGGCATGCAGATCGAGCGCCGATTCAGGCTGGCCGCAGCGCTCGAGCACCAGGACCAGCTCTGCGCACAGCGTCGCCACTTCAAGGTCATGTTCGAGCAGGCCGCCGTTGCGACAGTCATACAAAACTGTCAGCGGGTTGATCGCGCAATTGAGCGCCAGCTTGCGCCACAGGCGGGTCAGGATATCCGGAGTCCACTCATGGGCGATGCCCGCGATTCGCAGCTCGTCTAGCCACTGGGGCGGTGCCGGATTGGCCGGATCGCCCAGCCAGTTGAAACCCTGTCCTGCGAATACCACGCTGAAATCCTGATCGCGAAAGGCGCCTTCAGTGCTGGAAATCGAAATGCATCGGGCCGCCGGAACGCAAGCGGCTACGGCGTCCTGGCTGCCCAGGCCGTTTTGCAGCAACAATAGGTCTGCACCGGGCGCAAGGCGTGACGCCACGCTTGAAACCGCCTGCTGAGCGTCATAGGCCTTGCACGCCACCAGTAAACGCTGAATCGGCTCACCGCTGTGTGGGATTTGCGCCGGGATGGCGTAGGTCTGACGCCGGCCGTTTTCTTCCAGCGTTAAACCGCCTCGCGCCTGATAGGCCGACAGTCGCGCCGCATCCCGGACGATTAACTGCACCTGCAAACCTGCACGAAAAAGACGCGTGGCCCACAGACTGCCCAGGCTGCCCGCGCCGAGGATGTGCCAGATGGCTGACATCAGCGAGCGCGCCGCAGAGCAGTGATCAACAATGAAATAAAGGAAACCGACATCGACATCGCAGGCTCACAGTGAAGGTAGGAAAAGTCTCGTTATAATGACCGGGCTTTCATAACGTCAAGTCAGGCGCGCTCCATCTACAAGCTGAGCCGCGCCGTTCAATTGGAGAATTTACATGCCCTCGTTCGACGTAGTGTCCGAACTGGATAAACACGAAGTCACTAATGCCGTCGATAACGCCATCAAAGAGCTCGACCGTCGGTACGACCTCAAAGGTAAAGGCAGTTTCGAGTTCAAGGAAAAGGACCTGGCGATCACCCTGACCGCCGAGGCCGACTTTCAGCTGGAAGCGATGCTCGAGATCCTCAAGCTGGCTCTGGTCAAGCGCAAGATCGACGTGCAGTGCCTGGAAACCAAAGACGCTTTCGCCTCGGGCAAGCTGATGAAGCAGGAAGCCACGCTCAAGGAAGGCATCGACAAGGAGCTGGCGAAGAAGATCGTCGCTCACATCAAGGACGCCAAGCTCAAGGTACAAGCCGCCATTCAAGGCGAGCAAGTACGCGTGACCGGCAAGAAACGTGACGATTTGCAGGAAGCGATGGCCGTGCTGCGTGGCCACGAATTCGGCATGCCGCTTCAGTTCAACAACTTCCGCGACTGATCGACTAATCCTGCCAGCACTGCCGTTCACCGGGAACCTAAGGGTTTTGAGGGCGTCGGAGGGCTGAGCCAGACCGAAATGACGTGTGCCTTAGTGCCGTTGTTTCGGTCATTCGTTTTACGAGCAAGGAGACATCGATGGAGTTGAACCTGGAAAATCAGGTGGATCATCTGGTCAAGGCTTCCCAAGCCTGGATTCCGATGATCATGGAATACGGCAGCCGCGTGCTGCTGGCATTGGTGACGTTAACCATCGGCTGGTGGCTGATCAACCGGCTGACCAGCAAGATCGGCGCGTTGTTGGCGTTGCGTCATGCTGACCTGGCGCTGCAGGGCTTCATCAGTACTCTGGCGAACGTCATTCTGAAGATACTGCTGATCGTCAGCGTGGCGTCGATGATCGGGGTGGAGACCACATCCTTCGTCGCGGCCATCGGTGCGGCAGGTCTGGCGATTGGTCTGGCGCTGCAAGGCAGCCTGGCGAACTTCGCCGGTGGGGTGTTGATTCTGCTGTTTCGTCCTTTTCGCATTGGCGACTGGATCGAGGCGCAAGGCGTTTCCGGTACCGTCGACAGCATCCAGATTTTCCACACGGTGCTGCGTACTGGCGACAACAAGACCGTCATCCTGCCCAACGGCAATCTGTCGAACGGCATCATCACCAACACCAATCGTCAGCCGACGCGCAAGATCACCTTCGACGTGGGCGTGGATTACGAGGCGGATCTGAAGCAGGCGATGCAAGTGCTGCTGGACATGGCCGACGATCCGCGCGTGTTGCAGGACCCGGCGCCGCAAGCCGTCGTCGCGGCTTTGGGCGACAGCTCGATCACCGTGTCGCTGCGGGTCTGGACCAAGACCGGCGATTTCGGCGAGGTGTCGAACCGCTTCAACGCCGAAGCTCGTGACCGCCTGCGGGCTGCCAACATCGACATCCCGTTCCCGCAACGGGTGATTCGTGTGGTGCAGGAAGAGGCTGCTGCGAAGTAATCAACACCGCATCAAGCAAAAGGCCCCGGCTTGTGAAAGCGCGGGGCCTTTTGCTGTGTGTTCGGACCTGTAGGAGCTGACGAGCAACGCGAGGCTGCGATGCGGTGTGTCAGGAAGATCGCGATCGCAGCCTCGCGGTGCTCGTCAGCTCCTACAAGGTTACGTTGCGGTACACGTCAGGGCTGATCATTCACCGGCGTCTGCGTCGGTAGCGCCTTGGCGTCTTCGATCAGTTGATCCTTGCGCGATTCCTGCACCCAATGCAGGGCAATCATCAGCAAGGTCGGCACGCCCATCAACGCGGTCGCCAGGAAGAAGTTGTGGTAGCCGAGCTTCTCCACCATTACGCCTGAATACCCGCCAATCAAGCGCGGCAACAGCAGCATGATCGAGCTGAGCAGGGCGTATTGTGTGGCCGAGAACTTGAGGTTGGTCAGGCTCGACAGGTAGGCCACGAAGGCCGAGGTCGCAAGCCCCGAGCTGAAGTTATCCAGCGAGATGGTCACGATCAGCATCTTCAGATTCGGACCCATGTCGGCCAGCATCAGGAACAGCAAATTGGTGGACGCTGACGTCACGCCGCCGATGAACAAAATCGGCAAGATGCCAAAACGCACTATCAGCAAGCCGCCGAAGCCGGCGCCGACGAGGGTCATGATCAGGCCGAAAATCTTGCTGACGCTGGCGATCTGATCCTTGGTGAAGCCCTGATCGATATAGAACACGTTGGCCATGACGCCCATGACCGTGTCGGACATGCGATAGGTGGCGATCAGGCCGAGCAGCAGGAACGCTTGCCAGCGATAGCGCAGGATGAAGTCGTTGATGGGCGTCAGCACCGGCGCCAGACCCCGCCTGCCGATGGACGACAAGCACAGCGTAGTGAGGATGGTATAGAGGATGGCTCGCAGGAAGGCGCGATCTTCCATCAACAGGTCTTTCCAGGTCGTGCCTTCGAACAGCACGCTGGCAAAGTCGGTGTTGTAGAGCTGGGTGAACATAGCGGGCACGGAGACCAGCAGAATGATCAGCACGAACACCGAGGCCAACTGGTGAATGAAGCCGTAACGCGCCGCCGACAACTGTGTGCGCAATGGCACGGCGGGTTCGCGCATGATCAGCGTCGTGACCAGCGCCGGCAGCATCAGCAGGCCGAACAGCACGTATGTGCCGGTCCACGCCGAATGTTTGTAAGCGAAGCCGGTTGAGCCGAAGCCTTCTGCAAAATACAGCGCGCCGGCCGTCGCCAGCAGTGCGGCCACGCGGTAACCGGCCATGTAGCTGGCGGCGAGGGTGGCTTGTTGACTGTCGGAAGCGATTTCCAGCCGGTAGGCGTCGATGGCGATGTCTTGGGTGGCGGACGAGAACGACACCACCACGGCAATCGCAATCAGCCAGGACAAATGCTGCTGGGGATCGCAGAAACCCATGCCGATCAGACCCAGAATCACTAGCGATTGGGACAAAACCAGCCAGGAGCGCCGACGCCCCAGCCGCCCGAGAATTGGCAGGCGCCATTGATCGAGAAGGGGCGACCAAACCCATTTGAATGCATAGGCCAGACCGATGAGGCTGGCATAGCCAATGGTTTCGCGAGCGACACCGGCTTCGCGCAACCAGACTGAAAGCGTCGAAAAAACCAGCATGTAGGGCATGCCGGCGGCAAATCCGAGCAGCAGCAGTACAAACGTCGAGGGGCTGGCATATGCGGCGAGCGCGGCGCGCCAGGTTTTGCGGGGCATGGGCTGGAATCTGCCTCAGGTTACGAAAACAAAGGGCGCACTCTAACCGTTGTGCTCTGTCGGACGCCAGCCATGGCGTAGCATATCGACCCGATTGTTACGGATGGTCACGCCCTCGGCCCTCAAACGAGCACGTTGCTCGTCACCCGAGACCGTTCCGGGCAACAAACTCAACTTGCCGCCTGCGCCGACGACCCGATGCCATGGCAACGTCGAACCGTCCGGCAACTGGCTCAGGCTTCGGCCAACAAAGCGTGCCGCTCGTCCTAAACCGGCAATGTCGGCTAATTGCCCATAACTGACGACTTTGCCCTCCGGCACCTGATGCAGCGTCAGATAAAGCGCCGTTTTTCGGGCCTCAGCGGGCGATTGGCCGCTAGGGTCTTCTGGCGCGGCAGACTGTTCGTTCACGCGTTCGTTCCTGATAAAAGGATGAGTGGAAAATTTCGACAAGGAACTTGGGAAATTTCCTACGGTCTGTGAGTGCTGTGTTGGTGGTCCCTGGATTGCCTAGACGTTATCCCGCTGGATAATGCCCGACTTTTCGCAAATACGAGCCCTACCGCCGCCTATGTTGTCTAGAACTTTGCTGTGCCTCGCTATTACCAGTGCCTCTACCCCTTTGCTTGCCGATACCGTCTGGTTGAAGAACGGCGACAAGCTTACGGGCACGATCAAAGTGTTCGACGGCGGCAAACTGCTGCTCAACACCAAGTACGCGGGTGACATTCCGCTGGACTGGAAAGAGATCAAGACGTTGGAAAGTGACCAGCACCTGTTGGTCAAGCAGGATGCCTACAACGGCGAAATCTCCAAATCGCTGAAAGCGGCTGACGACGGCAAGGTTACGTTGGCCAACGGTGACGCCCCGAAGACGGTCGACCTGGCCAGTATTCAGCAGATCATGAAGCCCAAGCCAATCGTCACGGACTTGGTCTGGAAGGGCAATATCGACGCGGCACTGGATTTCCAGCGCGCCGAGAACGACACCGACGACTACAACATCGCGTTCAAGACCACGGCGACCCACGGCCAATGGCGACATAACGCCAAGGGCGAGTACAACCGCGAAGCGCAGGACAAGCTCACTACGACCAATAATTGGGAAGCCGAATACTCGGTGGACCGATTCATCACGGACAAGTGGTTCTGGGACGGTCGCCTCACCTATAAGCGCGACACCATCGAAGACCTGGCGCGTCAGCGTGTAGTCGGTACCGGTCCGGGCTACCAGTTCTGGGATGACGAGTTGGGCGCGTTCAAACTCGGCGCGCTGATCAACCGCACTGATTACGAATACTCCAACGGCGAGAAGGACAACTTCTACTCCGTCGCCGGCACTTGGGATTACAACCGATACCTGATCGGTAAAAAGGTCGAGTTCTTCACCAACGGCGAAGTCGGCAAGCCGCTCAGTGGCGTGGCGGATTACAGCCTGGAAAGTGAAATCGGCCTGCGTTACAAGGTCACCGAGTGGGCTTCGCTCAACGTCAAGGCTGAGAAAGACATCATCAGTGGGTCATCGGATGGTGATCTGGACCGCACGCGCTACACCGCAGGGTTTGGCGTGGCCTGGTAATACGTTTTTTTGTGGGAGCGGATCTGTCCGCGAATGCCATCTGTCGAGCGCGGAAGATGTATCGGATAGGCGGGCCTCTTCGCGGACAGGTCCGCTCCCACTTTGGTTAACCTGCAATTTCCCCATCTGGCACCCGCCAACGATAACGCTTATCGTATCCGCCTCACCGCTCGGCATTTGCCAGCGCCTCCTTCCGCGTTCGCCGGATTTCATTTTCAGGAGCCCCCCATGAGCGCCAAAGCTGCCCGGCAAGCCCGAGAGTTGTTGCTCAAAGAATATCGCGGCGTGCTGTCGACTCACTCCAAGTCGATGCCCGGTTTTCCCTTCGGCTCAGTGGTGCCGTATTGCCTTGATGACCATGGCCGCCCGTTGATCCTGATCAGCCGCATCGCCCAGCACACCCATAATCTGCTGCTCGACGCCAAGTGCTCGCTGTTGGTAGGGGAGCGTGAGGCTGAAGATATTCAGGCGGTCGGGCGAGTCACGGTCATGGCGCAGGCGACGAAAGTCACTGACGAGGCGGCCATCGAAGCCGCTGCGCAACGTTACTACCGCTACTTCCCGGAATCAGCGAGCTACCACAGCGCCCACGATTTTGACTTTTGGGTGCTGGCGCCGGTGCGTTACCGATTCATCGGTGGATTCGGCGCGATTCACTGGCTCGATGACATCGCCTTGCCCAACCCATTTGCCGGCGCTGCTGAAACCAGCATGGTCGAGCACATGAATGAAGACCACACCAAAGCCATTGCGCATTACGTCGAGTTGGTCGGCCTGCCCAAAACCGAGCCAGCCACATTGGTCGGTATCGACAGCGAAGGCATGCACCTGCGAATAGGCCACAGCCTTTATTGGCTGGGGTTCAGCGAGCCGTGTAATACGCCGACACAAGTGCGCCAAGCCTTGGTGCAACTGGCTCACGCTGAAAAATGGCCGACCGCTGAGACGATCGAGGCTTGAATTCACGAACTTGCGACGTCATTTAGGTTTTATTGGAAGGCATTCTTCCGTCGAGGAACTCATTTGATGCGTGTTTTTCTGTTTCTATTTTTGCTTTTTCCGGTGCTTGAGCTGTTCGTGCTGGTGAAGGTCGGAATGTCCATCGGCTTCCTGGCGACGTTCCTGTTGGTCGTCGCAGGTTCCATGTTGGGCTTGTTCATTATTCGGGTCGCAGGCTTTGCCACCGCGATGCGCGCTCGCGAAGCGCTGTCGCGTGGCGAGTTGCCGGCACAACAGATGATGGACGGCTTGATGATGACGGTGGGCGGCGGTCTGCTGCTGTTGCCGGGTTTCATCAGTGACGTGCTCGGCTTGATCTGCCTGCTGCCCTTCACGCGCAAAGCCTTGGTCGTCAAGGTCCGTCAGCGGGCTGAAGCCTCCGCCGCGCGCCGACGTGCATTCGCCGATGACCCGTTAGCCGGCGGCCCTGTACCTCCTGGCGCGCATCGTCCAGGCGCGCGTAAGCCGGACGTGATCGAAGGCGAAGTCATCGAAGGCGAGTTCGAACATCGCGACAAGTGATCAGTCAGCAAGCCTGCGCGGCACCTTCGGGTGCCGCGTTTGTTTTTACGCTGCGCCTGTCACAAAAATTTTCAGCGTTGGCCTTGTAATCAGCTTGTACGCCCTTATGTATGGGTCACCGCAAGGTTTCTGGCGCGTTTCGCCAGACCGTATTCTGCGGTTCGCTCGCGAACCGTAACCGGCAAGCCCGGATGTTTAAACTCGCCGGCGACATCGCCGGACGTTCAAAAACCATAATCAGGAGATCGACAATGAAGCTTCGTCCTCTGCATGACCGCGTCGTAATCCGTCGCAGCGAAGAAGAAACCAAAACTGCTGGCGGTATCGTTCTGCCGGGTTCGGCCGCTGAAAAACCAAACCGTGGCGAGATCCTCGCTGTCGGTACTGGTCGCGTTCTGGACAACGGTGAAGTTCGTGCGCTGGCCGTGAAAGTGGGTGACAAAGTGGTGTTCGGCCCTTACTCCGGCAGCAACACTGTGAAAGTAGACGGCGAAGACCTGCTGGTGATGAGCGAGAACGAAATTCTCGCAGTCGTCGAAGGCTGAGTGATTCCCGCGCATTTTCCCGTTACTACAAAGTATTTAAGGAATATCGATCATGGCTGCTAAAGAAGTTAAGTTCGGCGACGTTGGCCGTAAAAAAATGCTCGCCGGTGTAAACGTCCTGGCTGACGCAGTAAAAGCAACTCTGGGTCCGAAGGGCCGTAACGTCATCATCGAGAAAAGCTTCGGCGCTCCGCTGATCACCAAAGACGGTGTGTCGGTTGCCAAAGAAATCGAGTTGAAAGACCGTTTCGAAAACATGGGCGCGCAGCTGGTCAAAGACGTTGCCTCCCGTGCCAACGATGACGCTGGTGACGGTACTACCACTGCAACCGTTCTGGCTCAAGCCATCGTCAACGAAGGCCTGAAAGCCGTCGCTGCCGGCATGAACCCGATGGACCTGAAGCGCGGCATCGACAAGGCGACCATCGCCATCGTTGCTGAGCTCAAGAAGCTGTCCAAGCCTTGCACCGACACCAAAGCAATTGCTCAGGTCGGCACCATCTCGGCCAACTCCGACAATTCCATCGGCGACATCATTGCCGAAGCCATGGAAAAAGTGACCAAAGACGGCGTTATCACCGTTGAAGAAGGCACTGGTCTGGAAAACGAACTGTCGGTTGTAGAAGGCATGCAGTTTGACCGCGGCTACCTGTCCCCGTACTTCATCAACAAGCCAGACACCATGGTTGCCGAGCTCGACAGCCCGCTGCTGCTGCTGGTTGACAAGAAGATCTCGAACATCCGCGAAATGCTGCCAGTTCTGGAAGCAGTGGCCAAAGCCGGCCGTCCGCTGTTGATCGTTGCCGAAGACGTTGAAGGCGAAGCCCTCGCTACTCTGGTTGTGAACAACATGCGCGGTATCGTTAAAGTCGCAGCCGTCAAGGCTCCAGGCTTCGGCGACCGTCGCAAGGCCATGCTGCAGGACATCGCTGTCCTGACCGGCGGCACCGTGATCTCCGAAGAAATCGGCCTGAGCCTGGAAACCACTACCCTGGAACACCTGGGTAATGCCAAGCGCGTTGTGCTGAACAAAGAAAACACCACCATCATCGACGGTGCTGGCGTTCGTACCGACATCGACGGCCGTATCGCTCAGATCCGCCAGCAGATCGGTGACACTTCTTCGGACTACGACAAAGAAAAACTGCAAGAGCGTCTGGCCAAGCTGTCCGGCGGCGTTGCAGTGATCAAAGTCGGCGCTGGTTCAGAAGTTGAAATGAAAGAGAAGAAAGCCCGCGTTGAAGACGCCCTGCACGCAACCCGCGCAGCCGTTGAAGAAGGCGTGGTACCTGGCGGTGGCGTAGCGCTGGTTCGCTCGCTGCAGGCCATCTCCGAGCTGCGCGGCGACAACGCCGATCAGAACGTCGGTATCGCTCTGCTGCGTCGTGCGGTTGAAGCTCCACTGCGCCAGATCGTTGCCAACTCCGGTGACGAGCCTAGCGTGGTAGTCGACAAGGTCAAGCAGGGTTCGGGTAACTACGGTTACAACGCTGCTACCGGCGAATACGGCGACATGATCGAAATGGGCATCCTGGACCCGGCTAAAGTGACTCGTTCTGCTCTGCAGGCTGCGTCCTCGATCGCCAGTCTGATGATCACCACCGAAGCGATGATTGCTGATGTGGTTGATGACAAAGGTCCAGCTGGCGGCGGTATGCCAGACATGGGCGGCATGGGTGGTATGGGCGGCATGATGTAAGCCAGCCTTACCCCGATGTTAAAAAACCCCGCTTCGGCGGGGTTTTTTTATGGGCGTTTTTCAGGCTAGCGCCGTCCCCTGTAGGAGTTGACGACCAGCGGGAGGCTGCGATGCGGTCTACCTGACGCGCCCGAGATTGTGCATATATCCGTTATTTGTGTGTGCTGTGGTTATGGTTAGCCATTTTGCAGCGGGTCACGCGGTCCCCTGTAGGAGCAATCGGAGGTTACGACGGTCTGGGCCGCATTCGGACGATGCGGTGTGTCAGGTGTACTGAGATTGTGTGTATATCCGTTATTTGTGGTGGGGCTGATATTGGTTCCGCCCTTACGGCGGGTCACTTTTCTTTCGGGAAAAGTAACCAAAACCATTTGCTCCTGGTTTGGCCCGACTTCGTCGGGTTCCCTCACTCCGGCAACGCTCCGTGGGCACGCCGCCATCGGCCATCCATGGCCGGGGGCGGCTAACGCGGCATCCATGCCGCGCTGCCCACTGCGCGCCGCCTGCGTTCGGCCTGCACCCAAGTCGCGTTTTGTGGTGTCTGGGCTGGCGTGGAAGAAGAGCAAAAGCATTTGCTTTTCTGCTTTGGGGCGTGGTGCTGGGCTTTGTCACAACCCCACAGGCCTCTCGCGAATGAATTCGCTCCTACAGGTTTTGTGTGTGCCGAGATTTTGTGAACGCCACAAAGTGCGACTTTGGAAGGCCGAGCGCAGGCGTCGCGTAGGGGACAGCGCGGCATGGATGCCGCGCTAGCCGCCCCCGGCCATGGATGGCCGATGGCGGCGTGTCCCCGGA
>NZ_JBSKHT010000023.1:0-109169 GCF_057128745.1 Pseudomonas rosaeacicularis | reverse complement strand
AGAGTAGGTCATCGTCAAGATTAAATTCCGAAACCCCTCACCGCTTGCGCGGTGAGGGGTTTTGTTTTGGGCGGCCGAAAAATCCTCATCTGCGTAAGCCACCATCAATCACAACCCCGGGAACCACCTTCAAGGTTACACTTCGCCCCACTAAATCCATTGGCGAAGGAGCTGTCATGCCAGTCACATCCAATCTAAACGCCGGTTTCATGGTGGTACACGGCAACCGGCTGGATGAACTGCGCAGCTTGGTAGTCTCATGGATGCGGCGCTACCCGCTGGCCCCACTAGAGAACGAAGTCGCCTTGGTGCAAAGCAACGGGATTGCCCAATGGCTAAAAATGGCTTTGGCCGAAGATGCTGTTGATGATGACCAAGGGGGATGTGGCATCGCCGCTGCCGTCGATGTGCAACTTCCCGGCAGTTTCATGTGGCAGCTTTACCGATTGGTATTGGGCCGCGAAGAAATCCCCCTCACCTCGTTGCTCGACAAGGCACCCTTGACTTGGCGTCTGATGCGCCTGCTCCCTGCTCTAATCAATCAACCTCATTTCGAACCACTGCAGCGCTTCCTGACAGCGGACACTGACCTGCGCAAGCGGTATCAGTTGTCCGAACGTCTCGCCGACCTCTTTGACCAGTATCAGGTATACCGCGCCGACTGGCTGGAAGACTGGGCCGCAGGCCGTCACCAGTTGAAAAACGTCCGTGGCGAAGCCAAACCGTTAAAAACAGAAAATTGCTGGCAAGCCGAACTATGGCGCGCATTGCTACTGGACGTCGGTGCAGAAGGCATGGCGCAGAGCCGCGCAGGCGTGCATCAGCGTTTCATGGAGCGCATCAAAAAGACGACCGAGGCGCCCTCAGGATTACCCGTACGCGTTATCGTTTTTGGCATTTCATCACTGCCCGCTCAAGCGCTAGAAGCTTTAGCCGGACTCGCCAGGTTCAGTCAGGTTCTGTTGTGCGTTCACAATCCATGCCGACACCACTGGGCCGACATCGTCGCCGACAAAGATCTGCTTCGGCATGAGTACAAACGCCAATCACGCAAACCCGGCATGCCGGTAGTGCTAAACCCTGAAGCCCTGCATCAGCACGCCCATCCCTTGCTGGCTGCGTGGGGAAAACAGGGCCGTGACTACATCAATCTGCTCGACAGTCACGATGATCCCAACAACTACCGCTCTGCTTTCAGAGATGGGCGGATCGACCTCTTCAGCGAGAGCGATCCGCAAACCCTCCTCAATCAACTGCAAGACGACATTCTTGAGCTGCGCCCACTCAGTGAAACTCGCGAGCGTTGGCCTGCTGTTAACCCCGGACAAGATCGCTCGATCCGGTTTCACGTCGCTCACAGTGCCCAGCGTGAAGTCGAAGTCCTGCACGATCAGTTGCTCGTACGCTTCCACAAAGATCCCAATCTCCGCCCCCGCGACATCATTGTCATGGTCCCCGACATCGATAGCTACGCCCCGCACATTCGCGCCGTGTTTGGGCAGCTTGATCGTGATGATCGACGCTTCATTCCGTTCACCTTGGCGGACCAGGGGCAGCGAGGCCGTGAACCGCTGCTGATCGCCGTCGAGCACCTGCTAAAGATTCCCGACAGCCGCTTTCCCGTCAGTGAAATTCTTGACCTGTTGGACGTCCCCGCACTCAGAGCCCGCTTTGGCATTAACGAGCGGGACTTGCCCACCTTGCACCGCTGGATCGAAGGTGCGGGTGTGCGCTGGGGGCTCGATGCACGACAGCGCGCGGGGCTTGGGCTTCCAGAGTTGCTCGAACAGAACAGCTGGCACTTCGGGCTGCGACGTATGCTGCTGGGTTACGCCGTCGGAGCAGGAGCGGCGTACGAAGGGATTGAGCCATATGACGAAATCGGTGGCCTGGATGCCGCGCTGATCGGACCTTTGGTGTCGCTGATCGACGCGTTACAAGTAGCTCACCACGAACTGTCGCAGCCCGCCGAACCACAGGTGTGGGGCAAGCGGCTGCAAGCGATCATGCAGCTGTTCTTTACGGCCGACAGTGAGCACGACGATTACTTGCTCGCCCAACTGGAAACCCTGCGCGAGACGTGGCTGGAAACCTGTGAGTCCGTCGGACTGCACGAAGTGCTGCCCCTGACCGTGGTCCGTGAAGCCTGGCTTGCGGGACTTGATCAAGGGCGTCTCTCACAGCGCTTCCTTGCGGGTTCGGTCAACTTCTGCACGCTGATGCCGATGCGCGCGATACCGTTCAAAGTCGTCTGCCTTCTGGGCATGAACGACGGCGATTACCCCCGGGCTCAACCGCCTCTGGATTTCGATCTCATGGGCAGTGACTATCGCCCCGGGGACCGATCCCGCCGCGAGGATGACCGCTATCTGTTGCTTGAGGCGTTGCTCTCCGCGCGCGAGCAGCTGTACATCAGTTGGGTGGGCCGCAGCATTCGCGACAACTCCGAACGCCCGGCATCAGTGCTTATCGGTCAACTGCGCGATCACCTATCCAGCGGCTGGAGGCTGGCAAACGCAGCCGAGCCCGAAGACAACAAAAAGCGTGATCCGGGTCAGCAGTTGTTGCACAAGTTGACCCTAGAACACCCGTTGCAGCCCTTTAGCGCCAAATACTTTCACGAGAGCCCTGAGTACTTCAGCTTCGCTCGCGAATGGCAGGTGTTGCACGAGACTGCTGCGGCAAAACCGGAGCAATTGCAGCTAACAAAGCACCAGCAAGAAGAGCCGCTGAGCCTCATGCAGTTGCAGGATTTCTTGCGCAATCCGGTCAAACATTTTTTCAGTCAGCGCCTGAAAATCTTTTTCGAAATGGCTGAAGCGCCCCTCGCCGATGAAGAACCCTTTGTTCTGGATGCGCTTGAGCGTTACGGCCTGAGCGACAGCCTGCTACAAGCGGCGCTGGCCCAGCCCGATCAAATCGAGGCCGCGCTTCATGCCCAGGCCAATCGTTTGCAAGACAGTGGTCTGCTGCCAATGGCGGGGTTTGGAACCAGCCTTCAGGCAGAACTCATCGAGCCATTGCCCGATCTGGTTCAGCGCTATCACTCGCTGTTGATTCGATGGCCCGAGCGACTGCACAGCGCACTGCCAGTGACTTATCAGCACCAAGGTGTGGAGTTCGACGGTTGGGTGGATGGCTTGCATCAAAACGCCTCCCACGAACTGCTGTCAATTACGGCCATCCCCAATGCCATCGGCGGCAAGAAAACCCGTAAATGGCATCGCCTGACCCGCCCCTGGGTCAATCATCTGGTGGCGTGCGCGTGTGATCTGCCCTTGACGACTGCGCTGGTTGCGAGCGACGAGACGCTGTTGTTGGCACCTTTGGAAAAAAACCAAGCGGCGCAAACGCTCAATGACCTGCTGCTCGCCTGGCAGCTCGGCATGCAGCGCCCGTTGCCCGTTGCAGTGAAGACGGCGTTTGCCTGGCTCGGCCAGACCGACGAAACAAAAGCCGAGGCCTCTGCGCGCAAGGCGTACGAAGGGGACGGCCAGACCACCGATGGCGAGCGACGCGAGAGCACCGCGCTGGCTCGGCAGTTTCCGGACTTCAACGCACTGCTCGATAGCGAAGAATTCGTCGGCTGGTGTGAGGCGCTGTACAAACCGATTTTCGACGCGCCTTGGCAATCGCTGTCCAGCGAAGAGGCGGGAGCATGAGTATCCAGACCAACAAACCACTGGCCCTGAGCTTCCCACTCAAGGGCAGCCAACTGATCGAAGCCAGCGCCGGCACGGGCAAAACCTTCACCATCTCTGCGTTGTACTTGCGACTTGTGCTGGGCCACGGTGGTGAGCTGTCGGGATTCGGCCGCGAACTGCTGCCACCGCAAATTCTGGTGGTAACTTTCACCGACGCCGCGACCAAGGAGCTGCGCGATCGCATCCGCACGCGTCTGGCCGAAGCCGCGCGATTCTTTCGCGCAGAAATTGAAGCGCCGGACGCGCTCATCGCTGATTTGCGAAACGAGTTTGAACCCGAGCAGTGGGCTGCGTGTGCTAGCCGTCTGGACATTGCCGCGCAGTGGATGGACGAGGCGGCGGTTTCGACCATTCATAGCTGGTGTCAGCGCATGCTGCGCGAACACGCCTTCGACAGCGGCAGCCTGTTCACCCAGACGTTGGAAACCGACCATAGCGATTTGCTCAGCGAAGTGCTGCGCGATTACTGGCGCAAGTTCTGCTACCCCATGACCGGCGACGCGTTGGACTGGGTGCGAGCCAACTGGAGCGGGCCAGCGGCGCTATTGCCGCGCGTACGAGCGTTGTTTGGCAGCGACAGACCTGTCGTCACCCAGAGCCCGACTCAGGTGATTGAACAGTCGATTCACGAGCGTCGCGAAGCGCTGAGAGTCCTGAAATCGCCTTGGGCCAATTGGGCCGCCGAGCTGCATGCGATCTGCATCGACGGCGTGCAATGCAAGATCGTCGATGGCCGCAAGATGCAGGAGCGCTATTTCAGGCCGTGGTTCGACAAGCTCATTGCCTGGGCCAACGATGAAGCTCAGGAGCAACTCGACCTTGGCACCGGCTTCACGCGCCTGACCCCCGACGGCATCGCCGAAGCGTGGAAAAGCAATCCGCCTTCGCACCCGGCGTTCGAGGCGATGGTTGAGCTGAAAGTTGCGCTGGACACGCTGCCCACGCCAGACGCTGCAGTCCTGGAGCACGCGGCTCAATGGGTCGGTGCGCGTTTTGAAGAAGAGAAACGCCGCCGCGCGGAAATGGGCTTCGATGACATGCTGATGCGTCTGGATGCAGCCCTTCGGGGCAGCGGCGGCGAGCGTTTGGCGACGCTGATTCGGGAGCAATTCCCGGTCGCGCTGATCGATGAATTTCAAGACACGGACCCTGTGCAATATCGGATATTCGACAGCATTTATCAGCTCGAACACAGCAACGACGAGACTGGGCTGTTCCTGATCGGCGACCCGAAGCAGGCGATCTACGCCTTTCGCGGCGCCGACATCTACACCTATTTGCGCGCCCGCACAGCCACTCAAGGGCGCTGGCACACACTGGACACCAACTTTCGCTCAAGTCACGCCATGGTCGAAGCCGTGAACCATGTATTCGCCCGTGCCGAAACCAGCGCGACAGGGCGTGGTGCGTTTCTTTTTCGTAACGCTGAAAGCAACCCCGTGCCCTTTGTCTCGGTGGCGGCGCAGGGACGAAAAGAGCACTTCCAGATCGACGGCACTGTTGCGCCCGCACTGACTGTCTGGCAGCTGGAAACGGATCAGCCAGTGTCTGGCACCGTTTACCGCCAGCAACTGGCGGCCAGTTGTGCGAGTGAGATTTCGCGGCTGTTGAACGCCGGCCAGCAGGGCCACGCAGGATTCGCCAAGACAGGCGAAACGCTGCAAGGCCTGGTGCCAGCCGACATCGCGATTCTGGTGCGCGATGGCAAGGAGGCCCAGGCCGTTCGCGCTGAAATGTCAGCGCGTGGGATACGTAGCGTTTATTTGTCGGACAAGGATTCAGTGTTCGCTGCCCAAGAGGCCCATGACCTTTTGGCCTGGCTCAAAGCCTGCGCCGAACCCGACGCCGAGCGCACGCTACGCGCCGCTTTGGCCAGCATCACGCTTGATTTGCCCTTGGCGGAGCTTGAACTGCTCAATGAGGACGAATTGGCGTGGGAAACCCGGGTCATGCAGTTCCGTGGCTATCGCGCGATCTGGCGCAGCCAGGGCGTGTTGCCGATGCTGCGGCGCTTGCTGCACGATTTCAAATTGCCGCAAGCACTTATCCTGCGCAGCGACGGCGAGCGCGTGCTGACCAACCTTCTGCACCTGTCCGAATTGTTGCAGCAAGCCGCCGCCGAACTCGATGGTGAGCAGGCGCTGATTCGTCATCTGAGCGAGCACCTTGCGTTGTCGGGCCAAGCAGGCGAAGAGCAGATTCTGCGTCTGGAAAGCGATGAGCAATTGGTCAAAGTCGTGACCATCCACAAGTCCAAGGGCCTGGAATATCCACTGGTTTTCCTGCCGTTCATTTGCTCATCCAAACCGGTAGATGGCAGTCGTTTGCCGCTGCACTTTCACGACGAGCAGGGCCGTGCGCAGATCAGTTTGAAACCCACGGCTGCGCTGATTGAACAGGCGGACGACGAGCGTCTCGCCGAGGATCTGCGCCTTCTGTACGTGGCGTTGACCCGGGCCCGGCACGCGTGCTGGCTGGGTGTCGCCGACCTCAAACGCGGTAATAGCAGCAGTTCGATTCTGCACCGCTCGGCCGTGGGGTATCTGCTCGGCGGCGGGGCTATGCTGACCGAATCCACGGCGCTGAAGATCTGGCTGCAAGCACTGATCGAAGGCGCGCCCTCACTCAGCGTAGAGCGGGTGCCGGAGCTGACCAAAGAAATGTTTGTCCCGCCGCAGAATGAAGCCGCGCTGGTCAAGCTGCGCGAGCCCCGGCGCAGCGCCAAAGAGAACTGGTGGATTGCGTCCTATAGCGCGTTGCGCATCGGCGACATCATCACCGACAGCGGCGATCAGTCTCCTGACAGCCCTCAGGCGCAGAAGCTGTTCGACGACGAGCGTCTGGACCCGGATGCACCGCGCGAGGTGCTGGTCAGCGGTGGCGATATCCACAGATTTCCACGCGGCCCAAACCCAGGCACCTTTTTGCATGGCTTGCTGGAATGGGCTGGCGGCGAGAGCTTTTCCGTCGCCGCTAATGATCCGAAGGCGCTGGAAAGCGCGGTCGCCAGACGCTGCAATCGACGCGGTTGGGAAGGCTGGATTGTCACATTGAGCGACTGGCTGCAGCACCTGCTGACCTTGCCGTTGCGCCTTGCCGAGGATGATCAGCCGGTGGCGTTGTGCGATCTCGATCAGCCCAATCAGTACCGTGTCGAGATGGAATTCTGGTTTGCCAGCCACAAAGTCGACGTTGCGCAAATGGACGCGCTGGTACGCCGCTACACCCACAACGGCGCGCCTCGCGCAGCAGCAGAAACCTACTCGCTCAATGGCATGTTCAAGGGCTTCATCGACCTGACGTTCGAGCATCAAGGCCGGTATTACGTGGCCGATTACAAATCTAACTGGCTGGGTCTGGATGACGACGCTTACACCGAGCACGCCATGGAAACTGCGATCCTCGACAACCGCTACGACCTGCAATACGTGCTGTACCTGCTCGCGCTGCATCGTCAGCTAAAGGCGCGTCTGGCCGATTATGACTACGACCAGCACATGGGCGGCGCGCTGTATTTGTTCGTGCGTGGCAGCCGTTCGGCCAGTCAAGGCGCCTGGTTTACCCGGCCGCCCCGAGCGCTGATCGAAAACCTCGACTTGCTGTTTCAAGGCCGGCCGTTGATCCAGGAAGACGTGTTGTCAGGAGAGTTTGCATGAGCCGTACCTTCGAGCAATTGCTGCCCACGGCGCTGGACGCGCAAAGCCTGATCGATCTTAAACCCCTGGCCGATGTCGATGATTTGCTGTTGTTGCTTGCGCGATGGGTTGAACGTGGCTGGTTGCGCGCGCTGGATAAAGCGTTCGTGGCGTTTCTCAGCGAACTGGACCCTACGGCGGACTCTTTGGTGCTGCTGGCGGCGGCGTTGACCAGCCACCAGTTGGGCCATGGTCATGTTTGTCTTGATCTGTATGAAACCCTGAAAGAGCCTGATTTCGCTTTGTCGCTACCCCCCGAAGGGGACGTGCAAAGCGGGCCGATGTTGCTGCCGTCCCAACTGCTCGTCGCACTCGACGGCGCCGCGTGGTGTCAGGCACTGGCGAGCAGTCCGTTGGTGGCTCAGGCCGGGGATTTGAGTGAGGCCGCGTCCCGTAAGCCATTGGTGTTGTCTGATCGGCGTTTGTATTTGCGCCGTTACTGGACTTACGAGCGGCGCATTGATGCCGCACTGAACATGCGTTTGAATCAGGTTGAGGCGGCGCCGGCTGATCTGGCTCAGCGTCTTGATGCGCTGTTCGGCCCGGCAAATGCTGCGCCTGACGCGCTGATCGACTGGCAAAAACTGGCCTGCGCCATCGCGACACGCGGCGCCTTCAGCATCATCACCGGCGGGCCCGGTACCGGCAAAACTACCACTGTGGTGCGCCTGCTGGCTTTGTTGCAATCACCCGCTGTTGAGCAAGGCAAGCCGCTGCGAATCCGTTTGGCGGCCCCCACGGGTAAAGCCGCCGCGCGCCTGACCGAATCCATTAGCCATCAAGTGCAATCGCTGGAAGTGCCCGAGGCGGTGCGGCAAAAAATCCCGAGCGACGTCACCACAGTGCATCGATTACTGGGAAGTCGTCCGGGTACGCGTCACTTCCGTCATCACGCGGGCAATCCGTTGCCGCTGGACGTGTTGGTGGTCGACGAAGCCTCGATGATCGACCTGGAAATGATGGCCAATCTGCTGGATGCGCTGCCATCGCACGCGCGTATGGTTTTGCTGGGTGACAAGGATCAATTGGCCTCGGTGGAAGCGGGCGCCGTGCTTGGAGATTTGTGTCGTGATGCCGAGGCGGGTAGGTACAGCCCACAGACTCAAGCGTGGCTGGAGTCGATCAGCGGTGAAGATTTGAGCCACAGCGGCCTGACTCAAGGCAGCGATGCGCAATACCCATTGGCGCAGCAAGTGGTGATGCTGCGTCACTCTCGACGCTTTGTGCAGGGCAGCGGCATTGGGCAACTGGCCAAGCTGGTCAATCAGCAGCAGGACCAGCAGGCCCGCGCGCTGTTGGCTGGCGGCACTTACAAGGATCTGTTTTCCCTCGCGCTCAAAGGCGAGCAGGATCGGGCGCTCACCAGGTTGTTGCTCGATGGGCACGGCGACGGTCCCCAGGGCTATCGGCATTATCTGGGCGTGCTCGCGGCGCTGCGTCCTGAGGCGCTAGCGCCGATTGAAGACCCGAGCTGGACACAATGGGCGCGGGCGGTGCTTGGCGCGTTCGATGAATTCCAATTGTTGTGCGCCGTGCGCAAAGGGCCGTGGGGCGTTGAAGGCTTGAACCAGCGCATCACTCGGACGTTGTTCGACGCGCAGATGATCGAGAGCGATCAGCAATGGTACGAAGGCCGCCCGGTGCTGATGACCCGCAACGACTACGGGCTGGGCTTGATGAACGGCGACATCGGCATTGCCCTGCGTTTGCCCGAAGGTGCGCCGCAAGAACAGCGCCGAGCGCTTTGCGTGGCGTTCCCTCGTAACGATGGCAGTGGTGGCGTGCGCTTTGTTCTGCCAAGCCGGCTGAACGATGTGGAAACCGTGTATGCGATGACCGTCCACAAGTCCCAAGGCTCGGAATTCGCGCACACCGCGCTGATCCTCCCCGAAGCGCTGAACCCGGTGTTGACCAAAGAGCTGATCTACACCGGCATCACCCGCGCGAAAAACTGGTTCAGCCTGATCGAGCCCAGACAGGGAGTTTTTGAAGAAGCGCTGCGGCGTAAAGTGAAGCGGCTGAGCGGGTTGATGCTGGAGTTGTGATATCCGCAACCCCGTTGGAGCGAGGCTACGCCGTTCTGTTGGAGCGAGGCTTGCCCGCGAAGCTGAGAATGCGGTGTGTCAGGTAGATCGCATCGCAGCCTTCGGCAGCTCCTACAAAGAGCCTTGCTCCAACAAAGGGAAATCACATCCCCATAAACTTCTTGATCCGCTCGCCACTCTGCGCCGCGCGAATCACTTCCGGCGAGGCATCTAGCTGCACAACGCCATTCTCCATAAAGATCACTCGGTCCGAGATCGACATCGCAAAATCCATCTCGTGAGTAACGATCAACATGGTCATGCCTTCTTTGGCCAGGTCGCCAATCACCTTGAGCACATCGCCCACCAGCTCAGGGTCGAGCGCTGACGTCGGCTCGTCGAACAACATGATCTGCGGGTCCATCGCCAACGCCCGGGCGATGGCGACACGCTGCTGCTGACCTCCTGACAATTGATGCGGATATTTCAGCGCATGAGCCAGCAAGCCAACCTTGTCCAGCAAGGCGTAGGCACGTTGCTCACTGATGGCTTTGTCGCGGCCGTGGTAGCGCGGCGCAAGGGTGACGTTGTCTAGAATGGTGCGGTGCGGGAACAGGTTGAAGTTCTGGAACACCATGCCGATGCGCTGCACGCCCTTGCGGATTTGCGGCGCGTTGGGGCTGTCGCCGGCGTGAATGAAGCCTTCGCCGAACAGAATGATCTCGCCCTTATCGATGGTTTCCAGGCTGTTCACGGTACGGATCAACGAGGTCTTGCCCGAGCCCGACGGCCCGATGATGGAAATCACCTGACCGACGTTCACGTCCAGATTGATGCCCTTGAGCACTTCATGTTGGCCGTAGCTCTTGTGGATGTTCACCAGTTGCAACGCCGGTGCAGAGCCAGGTCCGGACTCCGCGCGATTACCCGCCGAAGCCTGTGCCACCAGAGAAGAGCGAAGGCGCTGCAGGCTCACATCGTCCAGCGTCTGTGGCTTGCGATTGTTCAACTCCAGATGCTGTTCGAGCCAATGAAACAGCCAGCCGAACACCGTCACGATCAGCACGTAATACACCGCCACCGCCGACAGCGTTTCCATCACCAGGAAGTTTTGCGCGTACAGCCGCTGGCCCACAGTCAGCAGTTCGGTCAGCGAAATCACTGATATCAGCGAGGTGAGTTTCACCACCGTGATGTATTCGTTGATCAGCGTTGGCAGAGAAATCCGAAACGCTTGGGGGATGACGATCAAGCGCTGCAATCCGATCAGACCAACACCCAGCGCGCGCCCGGCTTCCTTCTGCCCTTTGGCGACGGAAATCAAGCCGCCCCGGTGAATCTCTGCCATGTATGCCGCTTCGGTGACAACCAGCGCCAACAGCCCGGAGTAGAAGGGGTTGGACAGTACTTCTCGGGTGAACGGAAACATCTGCGGCAGGTTGTAAACGAACACCACCAAAACCAACAGCGGGACGCTACGGAAGAACCAGATATAAATCGACGCCGGTACACGAATCCAGCGCGTGGTCGAGAGCTTGGCCGAAGCCAGCAGGAAACCCAGCAGCATGCCGATGAACCAGGCGAGCCCGCTGAGCTCAATCACCGTGATGCACGACTCCCAGAAGTCCGAGACCGAAAACAGAGAAAAAAAGTAAGACCATTCGAATTGCATGTACACCTCAGCGCGGCAGATCCCTGTAGGAGCGAACTTGTTCGCGAGAGATCGGCCTGACACACCGATGTCTAGCCAACAAGTTGGCTCCTACAGGGGGGAAGCTTTCGGCCGTTAGTTAGCCGGTTCTTCCAGGTTGTATTTCTTCAGCAGCGCCGCGTACTCACCGGACTTCTTGGTCTCGTCGAAGGCCTTGAGCAGCGCTTGATACAGCTCGTCGTTGCCTTTCTTCACGTAGATGCCCAGCGTCTGTTGATAGATCGAATGCTCGGTGCTGACCACCACGCGGCCTTTGGTGCGCTCAGCGATCATGCCGGCAGCGCCGTCGATTTCCACCTGAGCCTGAACGTTGCCCGACAGCAGCGCCTGAGTCACTTCAGGCGCGGACGGGAATTCGCTGACTGAGATCGCACCCTTGTTGTTCGGGATGCAGTAGTCGGTCGACAGCTTGTTGAACTGCGCCACCCAGGTCGTGCCCTTTTCCAGGCCGACTTTCAGGCCGCACAAGTCTTCCGGCACCTTGGGTTTGATCGTGCTGTCCTTGAGCACCATGATCGCCGCGCCGGTCTTGGCGTACGCGATGGTCTGCGCCTGGGTCTGGCGCTCAGGGGTGATGTACATGCCTGAGATGATTGCGTCGTAGTGCCCAGCGTTGAGGCTGAGGATCAGGCTGGAAAACTTGGTATCGACGAACTCGGCTTTGAGGTCCATGTGCTTGGCCAGCATGCGCGACAGGTCCGGGTCGGAACCCACCACGTTTTTCTTCTCGTCGTAGGATTCGAACGGCGGATAGGTGATTTCCATGCCGACTTTGAACTGGCCAGGGGTCACAGTCGAAGCGGCGTGGGCCATGGTGGCGCCGAGGACGGCAGCGGCAAGCACGGTCAAGCGGACAACTGAGTTCATTTTGTTGCGCATCGTCGATGACTCCACGTCAGGAAGGAAAGGCACGGCTGGTGATAGGGCGTTGTCGTTGAACGGCATCAAGACGCTTCCTGCGTCTGGTTTTTCAGGTGGCCGAAGCTCGAAGGCTTGCGCGCCTTTTCGTACAACTTGATTTCTCCAGCTTCCACTTTGCGGCGCAGATACTGGTAGGTCTGCAACGCCTGGCCGAACATATGTTCGCCAATGGTGATCTCTTCGTAATCTTTGCCCGCTTGCGCAAACTGCGGCAGCGGCTTGATCTGGGTGTGGAAATCGCAGGCGTAAAACAGCGGAAAGGAATAACGCTCCTCGCTGACCGTGCGCACCCGATGAGCCGTAGCAACGAACGTACCAGCGGTCATCACCTCCAGCATGTCGCCGATATTCACAACAAATGCGCCTTCCACGGGGGGCGCGTCGATCCACTGACCCTGATCGTTCATCACTTCAAGGCCGGGCTTGTCGGCAAGCAACATTGTGAAGTACTCGTAGTCGGTGTGCGCACCAATACCGGGCGCATCCTGCGCAGCGCCGTCGAAGGGGTAATGAATCAGCCGCAGTTTAGAGGGCGGGCGCGTTACCAGTGCCTCGAAATAGCCCTCTTTCAGGCCCAATGCCAGTGCGAAGCCATCGAACAGCCTGCGGCCCAACGCAAATACGGCTGCGTAGTAAGCCTCGACGGCGGGGCGAAACCCCGGCAGATCAGGCCACTCGTTGGCGCCAATCAGCGGGGTTTTGGCAATCACCAGCGGGTCTTCGTCACCCACTTCAAAGCCAATATCGAAGGCTTCTTTGTGATCTGGTTTGCCCTTGGCGTAGACCTCTTCGCCCTCTGGCACAAAACCTTTATGGCTGCGCGAGGTGCCGATGTAATGCTGCATCTTGTAGTCAAGCGATTGCGCGAACAGGTCCTTGGCGGCCTGACGCAGGCCATCGATCAACGCAGGGTCGATGCCGTGATTCTTCACATACAGAAAGCCGACTTCACGGGCGGCCTTGCCCAGTTCGTCAGCGACCGCTTGACGCTGGTCGATGTCAGCGCTGAACAGGCCAGCGATGTCCACCACCGGAATGCTGTTGAAGTTGGCGACCCCAGCGGGTTTGGCTTGGATTTGATCAGGCATGGCGAAACGCTCCTTATCGGCTTGTTGTATGGGTGAAGCGCTGAAAATGTTCGCGTTGGGCTTTGGCCATCCACACGTTCAGCGACCACAGATCGGCCACCGGAACATTGGTGAAAGGCAGGTGATGTAGATAGCCATCGGCGCCGAATTCAGGGGTCAAGGTGCTGACCTGATAACCGCGAGCTGCTTGCGAGCGCCAGATCGCTTCCCAGTGCTGCTGATGGAAGTCCAACTCTTTGGCGTACTCGGGGGCGGCGGGGTGTGGGACTTGCGGGCCCTGGTCGTAACCGACGCGGGCCTGAATGTGATGCACGCGTTCGACGAAGGCGCTGAGGTCGTCTTCGGGGTCATTGAGCAAGCGCTCGCATGTCACGATCCAGTGGCTGATGTCGCTGGTGAAACGCAGCTCTGGGAGTTGGCGAATCAACTCCAGCGTCACCCAGGGATTGAACAGCGAACGGGCGCGGTGGGATTCGAAAGTGACCATTTGCCCATGCTTGCGAGCGACGTCCATGGCGCGACCGAAGAAGTCCACTTGCTGCGCCAGTTGCCAACGGTCGTTGCCGGCCAGCAAATTGACGAAGCGCGGAGACATTTCTGCCGCCCAACCGAGCTTTTTATCGAGATCGATCAGGTGCTCGTCGACCGTCGCCGATTGCTCGGGCAACACATCGTAGGCCGTGAAGACGGTACTGATGTAGCCGACGTCATTGGCACGCAGGAACGCAGCAAATTCAGCGCGCTCGCTGGCGGCCATGGGCAGGCGGGCTTCCATGCCGTCGAACCCGGCTTCGAGCATCTCATCGAGTGCGCAAGCCTTGCTCGCGGTATAGCCCCACAGCGTGCGGAAAATTTCCAGTTTCATCGAACGACCCCAAAGATTGCTGTGGACAGCTGACACGGCTCCGCCACGGCGCAAACCGAAACGGGTAACAAACGGCAGTGACAATCTGAAAAGGCAAACTTCGGGCCGTGTCTCTGTGGACGGGCTCCTTTATTGGAGCCGATCTTAGGGGCGTGCGAGGAGCTGGAAGAATAGGAATCCTCAAATGCATAGTTCAGAGATTTCTAAACTATAAAAAAATGTTTCATAAAGTTCTCTACCGGGTAGGAGCACGCAGGTACTATCTTTTTTTGCAGCGACTGACGACGATCTCCAAAAGATCGACCCCGCCCCGCGTTTTAGAGCGGTCAGGCGAGTGTGCAGGGGACTGCCTCGCTTTTATAAGCTCTGCGGCAATGTCCCGCTGGGCAAGCAAATCGAACAGAACCGACACCGCTGTGGACCAGCATCGCCAAGGCGATGAATCAGCGGCAACCGTGATGAATGCCAGAGGCTTTGCGATGCAAAAATTACTGATCAATGGTCAGGACCATGACGTGGATGTCGCCGATGACATGCCGCTGTTATGGGTCCTGCGCGATGTGCTGGGCATGACCGGCACCAAATATGGCTGCGGCATCGCCCAGTGCGGCGTTTGCACAGTCCACCTGGACGGCCAGGCGGTGCGCTCTTGCGTGCTGCCAGTGAGCGCGGTGGCGGGGCGCAAAGTCACCACCATTGAAGCCGTCGCTCAACTGCCGGTCGGCCAGGAAGTACAAAAAGCGTGGCTCGAACACGAAGTCGTGCAATGCGGTTACTGCCAGCCAGGCCAGATCATGTCCGCCGTCGCGCTGTTGCAGGCTTACCCTGACGCCAATGATGAGCAGATCACCACCGCCATGGCGGGGAATCTCTGCCGCTGCGCGACCTACACGCGCATTCGTGCCGCCATCAAAAGCGTCAGCAAGGCCTGAGGAGATAACCATGACTCTTAACAATCGATCGACCGTGTCAGTCTCTCGGCGCGGGTTGCTCAAGGGCGGCGCGCTGTCTTTGGGCGGATTGCTGATCAGCGCCTGGTTACCGCCGTTGGTGACGCGCAGTTTCGCCGCTGAAGCGGTGAGCGCGGCGCGCTTGGGTGACGCTGCGTCCCCTGGCTTTGGCGCTTTCGTACGTGTCGGCCGCGACGGCCGCGTGACGGTGATTTCCCCGAAAATCGAAATGGGCCAGGGCGTGCAGACCGGCATCGCGATGATGGTGGCCGAAGAGCTGGAAGTGCCGCTGAGTCAGGTAACGATCGAAGAAGCGCCGCCTAACGCTGACCTCTATACCGATAACTTGCTGCAGTTTCAGGCCACCGGCGGTTCGTCCTCAACGCGCTACACCTGGGAACCGTTGCGTCGTGCCGGCGCCAGCGCCCGTGTCTTGCTGACTCAAGCCGCGGCCCTGCGCTGGAAGGTAGCGCCGAGCCAGTGCCACGCCGAAAACGGCCAGATCCTGGGCCCCAACGGTCAAAAAGCCGCTTATGGCGACCTGGTCGAGGCGGCCTCCGCGCTGCCGATCCCCAAGGACGTTCCGCTCAAGCTCATCGCTGACTTCAAACTGCTGGGCACGTCGGCACAACGGCTCGACACGCCTAACAAGGTCAACGGCTCGGCAGTGTTCACGATCGATCTGAAAATCCCGGACATGCTGATCGCCTCTTCGTTGACCTGCCCGGTGGTGGGCGGCACGTTGCGCAGTGTCAAGGACGAGGCCGCACGCAAAGTGCCCGGCGTTCGTGATGTGGTTCGGCTGGATAACGCCGTTGCGGTGACTGCCACCAATTTCTGGTCCTGCCAACAGGCGCTCAAAGCGCTTGAGATCGAATGGGATCTGGGTCCGCACGCTGGCATCGACTCAGCGCAGCTGGATCAGGCCCTGCTCGATGCCAGTTCCAAAGATGGCGTGTTCGCCAAGCAGGCTGGCGACATCGCCGGCGCACTGAAAAACGCTCCGAGCCATTTCGAAGCGGTCTACCAACAACCGTTTTTGTCTCATTCGCCGCTGGAGCCGATGACTTGTGTGGCTCACGTGCGCCCGGACATGTGCGAGCTGTGGGTAGGTTGCCAGGCGCCAGGTTTTGCGCAGATGGGCGCCGCGAAAATCAGCGGCATGCCGGTGGAAAAAGTAGTGATCCACAACCAGCTCATCGGCGGTGGATTTGGCCGTCGTCTGGAGTCTGACTTTATCTTTCAGGCCGTGGACATTGCTCGCCAGCTCAGCTACCCGATCAAGCTGATCTGGAGCCGCGAAGAGGACATGACCCACGACAAATACCGTCCGCATTACGTCGACCGGATCAATGCCGCGCTGGACAAGGACTTGCGTCCGGTTGGCTGGGAGCACCGCATTGCCGGGGCATCCGTGGTGGCGGCGTACCTCGGCAAGTTGCCTGAGAACGGTGTGGATGGCGATGCTGTTGAAGTCGCGATTGATCCGATCTATGCGCTGGACAGCTTGCAGGTGCGGTACATCCGTCAGGACCCGGACGCGATCCCGGTTTCGTGGTGGCGCGGTGTCGGCCCGCTGCGCAGCACCTACGCAATCGAGTCTTTCATCGATGAGCTGGCGCACAACGCCAAAGCCGACCCGGTGGAATATCGCCTGAGCCTGATGCAAGCGCAGCCCCGCGCACGCGCCGTGTTGCAGAAGGCCGCCGACCTGGCTGACTGGAAAACACCATTACCCAAGGGCCAAGGGCGCGGTGTGGCCGTCAGTGCGGTGTTCGGCAGTTTTGTCGCCACTGTCGTTGAGCTGGAAATGCAGGGTGAAAAGGGCTTTCGCATCAAACGGCTGATTACCGTGGTCGATTGCGGCTTCGCCAATAACCCCACTTCCGTTGCCTCGCAGATGGAAGGCGGCACGCTGTTCGGGCTGTCGGCGGCGCTGTTCAATGAAATCCTCGTGGAAAAGGGTCAGGTGGTGCAGAACAACTTCCACGCGTATCGGCAGATCCGCATGAGTGATGCGCCGCCGGTTCAGGTTCATCTGATGCCGAGCGTTGAAAGCCCGGGCGGTGTGGGCGAAACGGGGGCGGTGCCTGCCGCTGCGGCTTTGGTCAACGCGTTATACGCCGCGACCAATGTGCGTGAGCGCCGGTTGCCACTGAGCCGTTTTGGCTATTTCACTGTTTGAGGAGCGCAGTCATGAAAACGTTTAACTATGCGCTCGCTGTCGTGAGTGCAGCTTTTGCTTTATCGGCCCAAGCTGCCGACCCCGAGTTGATCACCAAGGGCGAATACCTGACACGTGCGGCCGATTGCGTGGCGTGTCACCTGGCGCCGGGTGGTAAACCCTACGCCGGTGGCCTGTCGTTCAAGCTGCCGTTTGGCACGATCTACTCGCCCAACATCACGCCCGATAAAGAAACCGGGATCGGTAACTGGACCGATGACGATTTTGTCAGCGCGCTGCAAAAAGGCGTCGGCAAGGACGGCAAGCACTACTATCCAGCCTTCCCGTATACGTCCTACACGGCGATGTCCCGCGAAGACATTCTGGCGATCAAGGCGTACCTGTTCAGCCTGGAGCCGATCAACCAGAAACCGCCTGAGAATGACCTGTCGTTCCCGTTCAACCAGCGTTGGGGCATGTTCTTCTGGAACGCGATTTTCGCGTCCAATGAGCGCTTCGTGCCGGACAGCAAGCAGTCACCGGAATGGAACCGCGGGGCGTATCTGGTGCAGGGGCCTGGGCACTGTGGCGAATGCCACACCCCGCGCAATATTTTTCAGGCCATGAGCAAGGGCAACTCGCTGGCCGGTGGCGAGCTAGGTAACTGGCGCGCTTACAACATCAGCTCCGACACCCAGTACGGGATTGGCGCCTGGCCGGTGGAATCGCTGGTCAGCTACCTCGGCCAGGGTTATGCGCCAGGTTACGGTGGAGCGGGTGGTCCGATGGCCGACGCTGTTGAGCACAGCTTGCGTTATCTGGACCCTGCGGACCTGAAGGCGATTGCGGTTTACCTCAAATCGACCCCTGCTCGCAGCGAAGGCATTGCTCGCCCGGCTGCGAAGATCAACGACCAAGCGAACAGTCCGCTGGGCCACAAGCTCTTCGCTGATGCTTGTGCGTCCTGCCATCGCGCGGACGGTACTGGCAATCAGTCGCCGGCTGCGATGTTGATGGGGCTCAAGACGGTGAATGACCCGGCGGGGACCAACCTGATCGCCACATTGCTGGAAGGGCACACGGCCTCCGCTGTGCGCGTCGACCAGCGCATGCCGAACTTTGCCCGCGCCTACAACGACACCGAACTGGCTGCGGTCAGCACGTTCGTACTGCGTCGGTTTGGGCAGAGCAATGGTGAGGTCAAGCCGGCGGATGTGGCGAAGAATCGGGAGAACGCGTTGCACTAACTGATGGCGCGGATTCTC
Source organism: Pseudomonas rosaeacicularis (assembly GCF_057128745.1). Classification (NCBI taxonomy): domain Bacteria; kingdom Pseudomonadati; phylum Pseudomonadota; class Gammaproteobacteria; order Pseudomonadales; family Pseudomonadaceae; genus Pseudomonas; species Pseudomonas rosaeacicularis. The sequence continues at coordinate 90,782 of NZ_JBSKHT010000023.1, read as the reverse complement.
GTCATCTTGTGGGAGCGGACTCGTTCGCGAAGGCGATGCATCAGGCGCAGCACATGCGTCGGATGTACAGACCTCTTCGCGGACAGGTCCGCTCCCACGGGTTTTTGGAGCCGATAAGATTTGCCTAACGCCCCCTTGTTGGAGCGAGGCTTGCCCGCGAAGCTGATCACGCGGTTGGCCTGACAGACCGCAATCGCTGCTTCACGATCGAGCCTCGCCAAGCGGGTTTCGCCTTATCTGTAGGCGCGAACTTGTTCGCGAGGCGTCAGGTCAGGCAACGCATACAGCTGATTAATCCAAAAATCCCATTACCTTCGTCTCCCCTAACAAAAACGCCTTGTTCTGCTCGGTGCTCTCGCGGATGTAATCCCACAGCAACGTAATCCGTTTGAGCTTGCGCAAATCTTCCCGGCAATACATCCAGAAGTGCCGAGTGATGTTCACTTCTGCCTCCAGCACCGGCAATAGCCTTGAATCCTGCGCCGCCAGAAAACACGGCAAAATCGCCAGCGCTCGTCCCTGTAATGCCGCCACGTACTGCGCGATCACACTGGTGCTGCGCAGTGTTGCGTGGGCGCCGGGCAGCAGGTTGCTCAGGTATAAAAGCTCCGAACTGAATGCCAGGTCATCGACGTAACTGACGAAGGGATGACCGGCCAGATCCTCGACCCGTTTGATCGGCGGGTGGCTGTCGAGGTAATCCTGAGTCGCATACAGCCGCAAGCTGTAGTCGCACAATTTGCAGCACACGTATGGGCCGTGCTCGGGGCGCTCCAGGGCGATGACGATGTCTGCCTCGCGTTTTGACAGGCTGATGAAGTGCGGTAACGGCAGGATGTCCACCGAGATCGCCGGATAGGCATCGGTGAAGTGGCTCAGTTGCGGGGTGATGAAGAAGCTGCCGAAACCTTCTGTGCAGCCCATCCGCACATGACCGGACAGTGCGACGCCGGAGCCGGAAACCTGTTCGCAGGCAATGTGCAGTGTGCTTTCGATGGACTCGGCAGACCCCAGCAAACGCTGCCCTTCGGCCGTCAGGATAAAGCCGTTGTTGCGCGACTTTTCGAACAGCAATGTACCCAGTGAGGTTTCCAGCGAATTGATCCGGCGCGACACGGTGGTGTAGTCGACAGCAAGGCGTTTGGCGGCGGTGCTGGCCTTGCGGGTGCGGGCGACTTCGAGGAAAAACTTCAAATCGTCCCAGTTCAACGTGCTCAGGGACGTGATGTTTTTTTGCATGTTGGACCTGCTTTTATGTGCGTTCTTATTAGAAGTTTGCACATCTATACTCCAATGCACGGCATGGAGCCAATGGCTCGCTGTAGGAGCGAACTTGTTCGCGATGCGTCAGTAATCCCTCGCAACAGATTTGCTGTAGGAGCTGCCGAAGTCTGCGATTGCGGTGGGTCATGAGAAATCGCATCGCAGCCTTCGGCAGCTCCTACACAGTGCAAGCCTTTGAATCGTGATATCGCCTAAGAAAACCCGCATCACCCCACATGCCATAACACCCTGCACAACAATAATAAGCGGAGGAGTTTATGAAGAACGCGATAACCGCAGGCCCCGGCGTGCTCGACGCCAGCCCTGCAAAGAAAGCCAAATCCTACCGGCTCGCTGGCGCTGCGAGCATGGCGGGCACCACCATCGAGTGGTACGACTTTTTCCTCTACGGCACCGCCGCCGCCCTGATCTTCAACAAAATATTTTTCCCCGCGCTCGATCCGATCATCGGTGTACTCGCAGCGTTCGCAACCTACGCCGTTGGCTTTCTCGGACGGCCGTTGGGCGGAATCGTCTTTGGCCACTTCGGCGACAGAATCGGTCGTAAATCGATGCTGCTGTTCACGCTGATGTTGATGGGGATTCCAACGATCATCATCGGCCTGATCCCCACCTACGAGCAGATCGGTTACTGGGCCGCTGTGATTCTGGTCGCGATGCGTTTCCTGCAAGGCATGGCGGTCGGCGGCGAGTGGGGCGGGGCGGTGTTGATGGCTGTGGAACACGCCCCCGAAGGCAAAAAAGGCTTTTATGGCAGCCTGCCACAAACCGGCGTCGGTGCAGGTCTGGTCCTGGCGTCTTTGGCGATGGGGATGGTGGCGAAACTGCCGGAAGCGGACATGCTCAGCTGGGGCTGGCGCCTGCCGTTTCTCGCCAGCATCGTCCTGCTGGGCGTCGGTTGGATCATCCGCCTGAAAGTCCCGGAGTCGCCCGATTTCGAAAAGCTCAAGCAAGACAACATCGCCGTCAAAGTGCCTTTGTTCCGCGTATTCCGGGACCACCCACGGGAAACCCTGACGATCATCGGCGCGCGCACGGCCGAGAACGCCTGGTTCTATATGTCGGTGACCTTCGCCTTGGCGTACGCGGCCAATCAGCTGCAAATCCCCCGTGGCGACATCCTGAACGCCATCACCGCAGGCGCCGCGCTGTCGCTGATCACCATGCCGCTGTGTGGGGCGATTTCCGATTGGGTCGGTCAGAAACGTCTGTATTTCGCCGGGCTTTTGCTGCTCTGCGCGTTCATCTATCCCTTCTTCGCCATGCTCGGCACACGCGAACCTCAATTGGTCTGGTGGGCGATGGTGCTGGCGGTTGGCGTGGTTTTCCCGATTCTGTACGCGCCGGAATCCCTGCTGTTCGCCCGGCAATTCCCTGCGGAAATTCGCTACAGCGGCATCTCGGTGTCAGTGCAACTGGCCGGTGTGCTGGGCGGCGGATTCGCACCCATGATTGCGACGCAGTTGCTGGCGGTCGGTGGCGGCAGCCCGCACTACGTGATCGTTTATCTGCTGGGCATGGCGCTGATTGCATTGGTCTGTACGGCGCTGATGAAGCGCGACCCGCCACGTTTCAAACCGTCTTGAGATTTCGCTTTGCAGGCAGTCGTTACGACCGCCACCTTGAATGGAGATAGCTGAAATGAACGCCTCACTGAATAAAAACAACACTACCGTGGCTCGCGTAAAACTGCTGATCAACGGCCAATGGGTCGACTCGCAAACCAGCGAATGGCTTGACGTCATCAACCCTGCCACCCAGCAAGTGCTGGCGCAGGTGCCGTTTGCCACCACCGCTGAAGTGGACGCCGCCGTTGCCGCTGCACAAGAGGCGTTCAAGACCTGGCGCCACACTCCCATCGGCGCACGCATGCGCATCATGCTCAAGCTGCAAGCCTTGATCCGCGAGCACTCAAAACGCATCGCCGTGGTGCTTAGCGCCGAACAAGGCAAGACGATTGCCGATGCCGAGGGCGACATCTTTCGTGGGCTGGAAGTGGTCGAGCACGCGTGCTCCATCGGCACGTTGCAGATGGGAGAGTTTGCGGAAAACGTCGCGGGCGGCGTCGATACCTACACGCTGCGTCAGCCAATCGGTGTCTGCGCGGGGATCACGCCCTTCAACTTTCCGGCCATGATCCCGCTGTGGATGTTCCCGATGGCCATTGCCTGCGGCAACACCTTCGTCCTCAAACCGTCCGAACAGGACCCGATGTCGACCATGCTGCTGGTTGAGTTGGCGGTGGAGGCGGGCGTTCCGGCCGGCGTGTTGAACGTGGTCCACGGCGGCAAAGACGTGGTGGATGCGATCTGCACGCACAAGGACATCAAGGCGGTGTCTTTCGTCGGTTCGACGGCAGTTGGCACCCACGTTTACGACTTGGCGGGCAAGCACGGCAAGCGTGTGCAATCGATGATGGGCGCGAAAAATCATGCGGTGGTGCTCCCGGATGCCAATCGCGAGCAGACACTCAACGCGTTGGTCGGCGCAGGTTTTGGCGCGGCCGGTCAGCGTTGCATGGCGACTTCGGCAGTGGTGCTGGTGGGCACAGCGAAACAGTGGATTCCGGATTTGAAAGCGCTGGCGCAGCAGCTGAAAGTCAACGCTGGCAGCGAGGCGGGCACCGATGTCGGGCCAGTGATTTCCAAGCGTGCCAAGCAGCGCATTCTTGACCTGATCGACAGCGGCGTGAAAGAGGGGGCGACCTTGGAACTCGACGGCCGCGACATTATCGTGCCGGGCTACGAGGAAGGCAATTTCGTCGGCCCGACGCTGTTCACGGGTGTGAATACCCACATGCAGATTTACACCCAGGAAATCTTCGGTCCGGTGTTGGTGGTGCTGCAGGTCGACACCCTCGATCAGGCGATTGAGCTGGTCAACGCAAACCCGTTCGGCAACGGCGTCGGCCTGTTCACCCAGAGCGGTGCGGCGGCGCGCAAGTTCCAGAGTGAAATCGATATCGGCCAGGTGGGCATCAACATCCCGATCCCGGTGCCTGTGCCGTTTTTCAGCTTCACCGGCTCGCGCGGTTCGAAGCTGGGCGACCTGGGTCCGTATGGCAAGCAAGTGGTGCAGTTCTACACTCAGACCAAGACCGTCACCAGTCGCTGGTTCGATGACGACAGCGTCAATGATGGGGTGAACACCACCATAAACCTGAAGTAGAGCGCTGCCCGTCATCCTGACGCCGGGTTATCGGGTAGAGCATATCGAACCGTGAGAGCGGACCTGTCCGCGAAGAGGCCAGTTTGCAACGTAACGATTCGTTGCCTGACAAATAGTCTTCGCGCACAAGCCCGCTCCCACAGGGGCGTTTTATCGTTTGCAAACGTACTTCGTATCCAGCCATTCGAAGGGAGAACAACAATGAAAATCGCATTCATCGGCTTGGGCAACATGGGCGCGCCCATGGCTCGAAACCTGATCAAGGCCGGTCACGACCTCAACCTGTTCGATCTTAATCAGCAGGTGCTGGCGGATCTCGCAAGCTTGGGCGGGCGCATCACCGAATCGCCCAAACATGCGGCCCAGGGTGCCGAACTGGTGATTACCATGCTGCCGGCCGCCGCCCACGTACGCAGCGTTTACCTGAATGACGATGGCGTGCTGGCGGGCATCGCTTCTGGTGTGCCAGCGGTGGATTGCAGCACCATTGATCCTCAGACCATTCGAGACATTGCAACGCGGGCCGCCGAGCAAGGCGTGACCTTGGGCGACGCGCCTGTGTCAGGTGGCACTGGCGGCGCACAGGCGGGGACGTTGACCTTCATGGTGGGCGCCAGCACCGAACACTTCACCCGGCTCAAACCGGTACTGGCTCAGATGGGCAAAAACATCGTCCATTGTGGCGATCTGGGCACCGGTCAAATCGCCAAGATGTGCAATAACCTGCTGCTCGGCATCTCCATGATCGGCGTCGCCGAAGCCATGGCTTTGGGCAATAGTCTGGGTATCGACACTGATGTGCTGGCGGGCGTGATCAACAGCTCGACGGGCCGTTGCTGGAGTTCGGAAATCTATAACCCCTGGCCCGGCGTCGTCGAAACAGCGCCTGCGTCGCGAGGTTATACCGGAGGTTTTGGCGCCGATTTGATGCTCAAGGATTTGGGGCTTGCGACCGAGGCGGCGAAAGTCGCGAAGCAACCGGTCATCCTCGGCGCTGTCGCGCAGCAGCTGTATCAGGCCATGAGCCTGCGGGGTGACGGCGGCAAGGATTTCTCGGCGATTGTTGAGGCGTACCTGAAGCAATCGTGATGTTGCGCGGCCACGGTATTCCTGTGGGAGCGGACCTGTCCGCGAAAGCGTCGGTACATCCGACATAGATGCGTTGGATTCACCGACCTCTTCGCGGACAGGTCCGCTCCCACAGGTTGGGAAATTCCCCTTCCTCAGTCAAACCCGCTCCAGCTTTTTATGGGGCAGTGCCGGGAGCTTCACGATCAGCTGGTCACCCTGACGCACCACACCGCCTTTGATCACCACGCCCATGACGCCGGTCTTGCGAATCACCTCGCCGTCGGGTTTGCGCTCGACTACCGCCGATAGCAGCCCTTTTTGCAGCCCGTCTATTTGCGAACACGGATTGCGAAGACCGGTCAGGCGCACCACGGCGCAATCACCCAATTGCAGCTCGGTATCGACAGGCAGCGCCAACAGGTCGACGCCGCGTGTGGTGACGTTTTCGCCGAGCATTGAGGCTTCAACCGAAAAGCCTTGCTCGCGCAGTTCATCAAACAATTCGTCATGGATCAAGTGGACCTGACGCAGATTGGCGCGGGTCGGGTCCCGGGCGACGTCGGACCGATGCTTTACGGTGACGCCGCAATGCGCATCGCCTTCAACGCCCAGGCCTTCGAGCAGGGTGATTTGCTCTACGGCCTGTTTGCTGAAGGTGTGGCCAGGGCTCAGGCTGACAGCGGTGATGGTGGCATTCATAGCTTCAGGACACCTCAGGATGTAAAAACCGGAAGGCCTGAGACTAGGCGGCATCGCTGGGGCCTGCCAACTTTTTCAAGACGAAAAGCGGGCCGGATTGTGGGAGGTAGCTTGCTCGCGATTGGTTAATCCTGACAATGCTATGTAGCTGACGCACCGCATCGCGAGCAAGCTCCCTCCCACGACCCGGCTGTTTCTCACCAAGCGATGTCCACCGGGGAATCTGGATGAGTGGGGCGGGTTCAGCTATCAGGCAAATACAAAATACTTGCGCACTGTTTCCACCACTTCCCACGTGCCTTTCATGCCCGGCTCGACGACGAAAATGTCACCGGCGCGCAGGTGAATCGGCTCCATGCCGTCCGGGGTGATGATGCAGTATCCCTCGCGAAAATCGCAGTACTCCCACTTCACGTATTCCACGCGCCATTTGCCTGGGGTGCAGATCCAGGTGCCCATGATCTTGCTGCCATCTTCGCTGGTGTAGGCGTTGAGGTTGACGGTGTGCGGTTCGCCTTCGATGCGCTCCCATTTGCAGGCGTCGACGACGGGCAATGGCGTGGTGTCGCGAAGAACGGTGATCGGCTTAGACATGACAGCTCCAGATGAGAGGCAAAGTTTGCGCTTGCACACCTTAGGGCTGACGCTGCGCGCTCAGTTGTCTGGGCTCGACATCGGGATGCCCAGAAACGCGATGTCGGGATTCAATGTGCGCACCAGTGCTTTTACATAAGCAGGCAAAGCACTGAAATCAGCCGAGCAGAGCAACAACTTGCGATCGGCCCATGGGTCGCTGAGGGGCAGACTTTTGAACCGTGCCGAATCCCGAAATCGCTCGATCGCTGCTTGCGGCACGATGCCCAAACCTGCGCCGCGCAAGACCATGCGCATCACGCCGTCATAGCTTTCGGCGCGCACACGGATTTTCAGCCGTCTACCGGCGTGCAGCGCTTGCTCCTCCAAATAGATCGCCATCGCACTGGCAACACCCAGGCCGACGAATTCGTAATCCAGGCTTTGAGCAAAACGCAGGGTGGCTTGATCGGCAAGGGGATGATCAAGGGGCGCGATAAGGGTCAGTGGGTCGGCGCGAAACGGTTGGGTTTGCAGGCCGGTAGCGTCGACGGCGTCGGAAATGATTCCGATGTCTGCCGTCCCGTAGCGTACCGCGTGCAGGATGCGCAGGCTGGGGTGTTCTTCCAGATTGATGTCGATATTGGGATGGCTCACCAGAAACCCGGCCAGCAATTCAGGCAGGTATTCGCTGAGCGCCGAGGTATTGCACAGCAGGCGGATCTGGCCTTTGAAACCCTGCACGTAATCGGTGAGATCGACCTGCATGCGCTCCACCTGTTGCAGGATCAATCGCGCGTGTTGCGCGAGCGCCTTGCCGGCAGAAGTCGGCGTCACCCCACGGCGGCCACGTTCGAGCAGCGGGATGCCCAACGAAGACTCAAGCCCTCGAATCCGTGCGCTCGCGGACGCTAGTGACAGATGACTGTGCGCTGCGCCGGCGGTGATGTTGCCCGCTTCGAGGACATGGAGGAAAAGCTTGAGGTCGATCAGGTCGAAGTGCATTGGCAATATCTCGCGGTAGCGACGTACTTGTAGGAGCTGACGAGCAGCGCGAGGCTGCGATACGTGTAGCGGCCAAAATTGCAGTTGGTCTGGTAGATCGCTTCGCAGCCTCGCGGTGCTCGTCAGCTCCTACAGGAAGTGAGTTTCGCTGTGGTTCTGCCTTGGACTGAGGCTGGCTCAGTATATTGCAGATTTTCAATGAACGAGGTTCCGGGCACGATGGCCCCATGAACACACTCTTCGCGCTGTATGAAAAACTCGGGCTGAGCCTTTCATTACTGGTTCTTGTCACTTTTTTGATGGCCGGCACGGTCAAGGGCATGATCGGCATGGGCTTGCCGACTGTGGCCATGGGCATGCTTGGTCTGGCTATGTTGCCGACGCAGGCTGCTACGTTGTTGATCATTCCATCAACATTTACCAACCTCTGGCAACTGGCAGCGGGAGGGCATTTGCGTGGGTTGATCAAGCGGTTGTGGCCGTTGCTGGCGATGATCGTCGTCGGCACCACGCTATCGTCATTATGGTTGGGCGTGGGCAGTGGCAAATCCATGGGACGGGCATTGGGCGGGGCATTGGTTGTGTATGCGTTATGCGGCCTGTTTCTGCCGACGCTCAAGGTGCCGCCCAAAGCCGAGTATTGGCTGGGGCCGCTGTGTGGGTTCATCACCGGGGTCGTTACTTCGGTGACCGGTGTCTTCGTGATCCCTGCAGTGCCTTACATCCAGGGGCTCGGGCTGGATCGCAATGAACTCGTGCAGGCGTTGGGGATGTCATTTACCGTTTCCACCCTGGCGCTGGGCGCGGGGCTGTTCTGGCAGGGGGCGCTGGGTGGCGGCGAGATGGGGGCTTCGGTGCTTGCGCTGATTCCGGCGCTGCTGGGGATGATGATCGGCCAATGGTTGCGACAGCGAATCAGCGCAGTGCTGTTCAAGCGCGTGTTCTTCGTCGGCATGGCTGCGCTGGGCGTTCACCTGATTATCGCGGGCTGACACTGCGCCGCCCATCGCTGGCGGCGCAGGCCAAGCTACGATCAGGCCGGGTTTTTCACACTCGCACGCTCTTGGACTTTTGCCTGCCAGGCCGTTAGCGCCGTGCATTCTTCCGGGATGGCGATGCTGGCAAAACCTGCGAAAACCAATCCCGCTAGCACTGTGATGTCGGCCATTGAAAAAGCTTCACCGGCTATGTACGGCTGGGTCCGGAGTACTTGGTCAAAGTACTTCATACCATTGACCGCTTTATCACGCTGACGATTGCCCCACTCAACACGCCCCTCCCATTCCGGACTCTTGTGCGGCTGTAGCCCTTCGCCCAGACCGGGTGTGGCGTGGTGGAAATAAATCCCCACCGGATCGGCCAACTCAGACTCAGCACGCTTCTGCATCATGTGGATCAGGGCCTTTTCCTTAGGCGTCTTGCCGGTCAGGATCGGGTTGCCATCCAGGTTATCCAGGTATTCAGTGATCGCCGTGCATTCGGAAATGTAGGTGCCGTCGTCGATCTGCAAAACAGGCACCGTACCTAGCGGATTGATCGCAAGAAATGCGGGTTGCTTGTGTTCGGCTGCAGGCAAATCGATCTTGATGAACTCAATGTCAGCGCCCAAGCCTTTTTCAGCGAGCACAATGCGGATGCGTAACGGGTTGGGGAAACCGGGGATGTCGAAAATTTTCATGTCAGCTCCATAGCTGTCTATCTACTGGTAGGTATACACTGCGCGCAATGCTTTGCTGATGTCAAAGCCTATCTACCGATAGAGAGAATTTTTTCATGACTATCACTGATACCCGAGAAATCATCATGGCGACCGCCCGGAAAATGGTGCAGACCCGTGGCTACAACGGCCTGAGTTTTCGTGAACTGGCCAAGGATGTCGGAATCAAGAGCGCAAGCATTCACTATCACTTCCCCACCAAAGGCGATTTGGGCGCAGCGCTGGCCAAGCGTTACACCGAAGATGGCGTGACTTACCTGAACGGTTTGCGAGCCGAATCGGATGATCTCGGCACCTGGATGAAGGGCTACACCGATATCTTTCGTGCAGCATTGCTTAACAACAATCGCATGTGCCTGTGCGGGATTATGTCTGCGGAGTTCGATGACCTGCCGCAGGAAGTACGGGCAGAAGTCGACGCCTTCACCGACGTCAACGTCCAATGGTTGTCCGGCGTGCTCCAGGCTTGCAGGCCAGAGCTTTCGCCTGAAGAACAAAAACGTCAGGCGATGGCCATTTATGCAGCCGTAGAAGGCGCGCAATTGGTCGCCCGAGGTCGTGGCGACATCTCGGTTTTCGACTTGACGGTTGAGGCTTACAAATCAGCGGGACTGCTGCCGGGCTGAAGCGCCAAGGAGGTAAAAACCCGCGCTGGCTTTTGCAAAAAACGAGGCTAATATCCACCTCAGTTTTGAGCGGAGGACAACAGTGAAAGCCAGATCCGATGAGTTACAGGTGTTCGTGTCGGTGATCGAATGCGGATCGATTTCGGCCGCCGCCGAGCAAGTTGGGCAGACGCCCTCGGCGATCAGCCGAACGTTGTCGCGGCTCGAAGCCAAGCTCGATACCACGCTGATCAACCGCACCACGCGGCGCATGGACCTGACTGAGGAAGGCAAGTTTTTTCTTGAGCGCGCCAAACAGATTCTGGCGCAGATGGAGGAGTTGGAAGAGCGCTTGTCATCGCGCCAGCAAGCGCCTTCGGGGCGTCTGCGAATAAATGCTGCCTCGCCGTTCATGCTGCATTCGATCGTGCCGTATGTGGCTGAATTTCGCGCGCTGTACCCCGGTGTGCAGCTGGAATTGAACAGCAACGACCTGATCATCGACCTGCTGGAACAGAGTACTGATATCGCTATTCGTATTGGCGCCCTGGCGGATTCGACCTTGCATGCGCGCTCCCTTGGCACCAGCCCGCTGAATATCCTGGCCAGCCCCGATTACCTGAAAAAGCATGGCACCCCCAAAACCGTCGAGGCATTGGCCGAGCATTCGTTGCTGGGCTTCACTCAAACTGAAACCCTCAATGACTGGCCGTTGCGCCACACCGAGGGCGACCGTCTTCTCATCCACCCGGCGGTCTCGGCCTCTAGCGGCGAAACCCTGCGCCAACTGGCCTTGGCGGGGGAGGGCATCGTTTGCCTGTCGCACTTCATGACCCACGAAGACATCCGCACCGGGCGCTTGAAAGTCCTGTTGCCCGACGCCAATAGCGGCTATCGCCAACCGATCCACGCCGTGTACTACCGCAACTCGCAACTGGCCTTGAGAATTCAATGCTTTCTGGATTTTATTCAGCAGAAGCTGGCCGGTTATGCCGCGTGAATAACGCGCTTACTGTAGGAGCGAACTTGTTCGCGAGGCGGCCTGGCTGACACACCGCATCTGCCGCCTCGCCAACAAGTTGGCTCCTACAGGTCAAACATTGGACACCGGCTCGAACTCGGCCCGCAACATCGCGACAAACGCCTCGCGCGCGGGGTGGTGCTCGGAGTTTTCGTGCCAGTAAAACAGGTTGTCGATTGACGTCAGTTCCGCAAATTCATAACCGACCCAACCAGCACCTTTGCGGTACTGCTCGTAAACGCCCTTGGGGACCAACGCGACGCCGGCACCCGCACTGACACAGCCGACAATCGTGCCGTAGTTGGCAATGCTGATGATCGGCTGCGTCTGGCCGTTTTGCAGCAGCCAGCGTTCCAGCGCCGCGCGATAGGGACAACCTTCGGGCCACATGAAGATCGACTTGCCCTGCAAATCCGCCGCGCTGTGCAATGGGCCTAACGACTGCGATGCAATTAGCACCAAATCCTCCCGGTACATGCTCGTGCGCTTGAGCCGGGGACGCTTCACATCAATGGCGACAATGGCACCATCGAGCTTGTTGTTCTGCGTGGCATCGAGCAGTTGCATGCCCGTGCCGGTGACCAACTCCAACGACACGTCCGGGTATTTGGCGTGGTATTTGGCCAGCAATCGTGGCAATCGCGCCGTTGCCGAAGACTCAATCGCACCGATGCGCAATGGGCCAGAAGGCGCGGCATCAGGGTGCACCGCGCGCTTGGCTTCATCCGCCAGCGTCAGCATTCTGCCTGCGTAGGTCAGGAAGATTTCTCCCGCCGGGCTGATCTGCAAACCCCGCCCCTGACGGTAGAACAACGCGACGCCCAATTCTGCCTCCAGCGCCTTGATCCGCGCCGTGATATTGGACGGCACGCAATGCAGAACCTCTGCGGCGCGGGCGATGCTGCCGGTGTCGGACACCGTCTTGAACATGCGGATTTGAGCCAGTTCCATAACTCACCAAAAGTGAATGGTTGCGTCATTATTGTTCGGTTGTGGTAAGCATAAGTTGTTTCGATACTGAGGGCGAAGCTTAAAAAGTCCCACCCTGAAGGAGTCTCGAATGAACGCCGTCACCCAACCCCCATCGACCTTCTCAAGCCAGGATTGCATCGATGCGAACAAGGCGCGGCGTTGGAAAACCGTGAAAATCGCGTCGGCGACCTTGTTCGTGGTGACGTGCTGGGGGTTTTCGCCCACCGGCATCCGCATCGGGCTTCTGGGCTACGATCCGGGGCATCTGGCGCTGCTGCGCTTTTTGATCGCATCGTTGTTCATGGCGCTGATTGCCACGTCGATGAAGATCTCGCTGCCACGTTTGCGGGACATCCCGCTGCTGGGCGTGCTGGGGTTTTTCGCGGTCAGCCTGCACCACATCGCGCTCAATTTTGGTCAGGCCGGGGTCAGCGCTGGCGCCTCCAGCGTGCTGGTACAGTCGACGCCATTGTTCACTGCGCTGCTGGCGCATTTCGTGTTCAGGGAGAAAGTCAGCGCCTGGGGTTGGAGTTGCGTGCTGCTAGGCATGATCGGTGCCGCCATCGTCGTAACCGGTGATCGCGGCCTGGGTCATATGGATGCGCGAGCATTGCTGGTCCTGCTGGCGGCGTTTTCCTGGAGCATTTATTTCTCACTGCAAAAGCGTCACTCCCATCGTTACGATGGCTTGACCATGGTCTGCTACACGGTCTGGTCCGGCACCGTCTTTTTACTGATTTACCTGCCTGGCCTGATGGGCGAGGTGCTCAATGCGCCGCTGCGGGTCAACGTGGCGGTGGGCGTGCTCGGGTTGTTTCCCAGCGCGCTGGCGTATCTGGCCTGGGCGTATGTGCTCAATCATATGGAGGTGAGTCGCGCGTCGATGAGCCTCTACCTGACGCCGCCGACGGCGATTGCGATTGCGTCGGTGATGCTGGGGGAGTTGCCCTCGCCGATGGTGATAGTCGGGGCGGTAGTTGTGTTGGCGAGTGTGCTGGCGCTGAATCTGCGGCGTGAGAATGTTGGGGTGCTTGCTGCTTCGCGATGAGGTTCTGTAGGAGCGAATTCATTCGCGAAGTGGTTTCTCAGGCACAGATGATGTTGGATGTGCCGACGTCTCGCGAATGAATTCGCTCCTGCAGATCCTCTGCCAAGAGTCGTTGGATTCGTGATCTAAAGGCAACATTCATTTGGCTTGTCATACCTTTTTCGAAGGTAATCATCAGCAGATACTCACTCCCATCATTTACATAAGCGACGGGAGTCAGCCCATGAATATCTTCATCACCGGCGCCGCAGGTTTTATCGGCGGCTCCATTGCAACTGGCCTTGTGCAACGCGGCCACCACGTCACCGGCCTGGTTCGCAGCGCCGAACAAGCGGAAGAAATGAAAGCCCTTGGCATCGTGCCAGTGATCGGCACGCTTGAAGACAACGCACTGCTGACCGAGCAGGCACGCAAATCCGATGGCGTGATCAACGCCGCCAGCAGCGATCATCGCGGCGCTGTCATTGCATTGATCGAAGGCCTCAAAGGCTCGAACAAACCGTTTCTGCACACCAGCGGTTCGAGCATCGTGGGTGATGCCTCGGGCGGCAAAGGTGGCGGCGAGGTGTTCTTCGAGGGCCAGTTGCCTGCCGCGACCCCTGACAAAGCGGCGCGCGTGGCCATCGATGATCTGGTGATCGCCTCGGCCAAAGACGGCGTGCGCTCTGCGGTGATCTGCAACACGTTGATCTACGGTTTGAGTCTGGGCGTCGATCGCGACAGCGTGCAATTGCCGCGCTTGCTCAAACAGGCCCGCAAAAGCGGCGTAGTTCGCCATGTCGGCCCCGGCGAAAACGTCTGGTCCAACGTGTTCATCGAAGACGTGGTCGAGCTATACGCGCTGGCGCTGGAGAAAAATCCGGCCGGGACTTTCTACTTCGTCGAGAGCGGCGAAGCCTCGTTCGTCGACATGACCAATGCCATGGCCCAGGCTTTGGGGCTTGGCAAATCCGAAGACTGGCCGCTGAAAGATGCCGAGGCCGAGTGGGGCTACGAAATGGCCAACTATGGCCTAGGTTCCAACAGCCGGGTGCGCGGCAAGAATGCTCGCGAACTGCTGGGCTGGGTGCCGAAACGTACGTCGGTCATTGACTGGATCAAGCACGACATGATCAAAGCGTGATCCGCGTTCTGTGACGCGATAACGGCCACCTACGGGTGGCCGTTTGCGTTTATGGCCGGTTTCATCATTAATGGCAGCGCTTGACGTTACTCTTCTCCAGCATTCAGACAGCAGCCATACAGCACGCGCGTACGATGCTGTCGCGCTAAGTCATTTTGATGCTGCCGCGCTACGTGATTATGGTGCTGCCGCGGTACGTGATTACGGTGCTGTCGCACTACGCCATTAAGGAGCCTCATGCGAGTCGTTATGCTCAAGACCCTCGCGCTGTCGGTCATTTTCGCCGCCAGTACACCCGTGTTCGCCGTCGCGCTGGAGGGCGGTGCCGTTGCGTCGCCCGACCAATATGGCGCAGACGTCGCGTCACAGATTCTCAAGAAGGGCGGCAACGCGGTCGATGCCGCCGTCGCCACAGCCTTTACCCTGGCCGTGACCTACCCCGAAGCCGGCAACATCGGTGGCGGGGGTTTCATGACTTTGTTCATGAACGGCAAACCCTATTTCCTCGACTACCGCGAAACCGCGCCCAAAGCTGCCAGCCGCGACATGTATCTGGATGACAAAGGGGAGGTCATTAAGGGCATGAGCCTGATCGGCGCCCGCGCGTCAGGTGTGCCGGGCACGGTGATGGGCATGTGGGAAGCGCATCAGAAATTCGGCAAATTGCCTTGGGCCGAACTGCTGACCCCGGCCATCGGTTACGCCAGGAACGGCTTCAAAGTGGCCGACAAGCAATACCAATACAGCGCCGAATCGATCAAGCAGCTCGGTGGCAAGACCAACTTCGGTGACTACTTCGGCAGCATGAAAGCAGGCGAGTTATTTCGTCAGCCAGAGCTGGCCAAGACCCTGGAACGCATCGCCAACAAAGGCGCCAACGAGTTTTATCAGGGGCAGACTGCCGACCTGCTGGTCGCGCAGATGCAGCGTGACGACGGCCTGATCACCAAGCAGGACCTGCAGGACTACAAAGCCCAGTGGCGCAAGCCGCTGCACGTCAACTGGCAGGGCAACACGCTGTACACCGCGCCGCTGCCAAGCTCGGGCGGTGTGGCATTGGCGCAACTGATCGGTATCAAAGAAGAGCTGGCGGATGATTTCAAAGGCGTGCCGCTCAATTCGGCGCGCTACGTTCACCTGCTGGCTGAAATCGAAAAGCGCGTGTTTGCCGATCGGGCTAATTACCTGGGCGATCCGGATTTCTCTGTGGCGCCGGTCAATCAGCTGACGGACCACGCCTACCTCGTCAAGCGCGCCCATGAGGTCAACCCGACTGCGATTTCGCCGACTGAAAATGTCAAGGCCGGGCTTGAGTCGCACCAGACCACACACTTTTCCATCGTCGACTCCAAAGGCAACGCCGTCAGCAACACCTACACGCTGAACTGGGATTACGGCAGCGGCGTGGTGGTCAAGGGCGCAGGCTTTTTGATGAACGACGAGATGGACGACTTCAGTGCTAAGCCGGGCGTGGCCAATACGTTTGGCGTGGTGGGTGGAGAAGCCAATGCCATCGAACCTGGCAAACGCATGTTGTCCTCGATGAGCCCAAGCCTGGTGACGCGGGACGGCCAAGTGACGCTGGTGTTGGGCACGCCGGGCGGCTCGCGGATTTTCACCACCGTGTTTCAGGTGCTGAACAATATCTACGACTTGCACATGCCGCTCAAAGACGCCGTGGCGGCGGGGCGCGTGCATCACCAGTTGTTGCCCAAAGACACGATCTACACCGAGAACTTCGCGCCGCTTACTGCACCGGTGGCTGATGAGCTGAAAGCGATGGGCTACACGCTAAAGGAGCAAGGCTGGTCGATGGGCAACGTGCAGGCGATCAAGATCGACGGCACGAAGGTCGAAACCGCGTCCGATCCACGTGGGCGGGGAGCGGGGATGGTGGTGAAGTGAGCTTGTTGACCTGACGCGGATCGTCCTGCCGGCTCTGGTTCCGTGGGAGCGGACCTGTCCGCGAAGGCTATGTGTCAGGCGATGAATATGTAGCGAATGTGCCGACCTCTTCGCGGACAGGTCCGCTCCCACAGGTTGTTGCGGTCGTGTGGGAGGGAGCTTGCTCGCGATGGCGGTCAGTCACGCGCCAAATCCGTCAGTGATGCTCACGCGTTGCGCGGAATTTCACGTCGGGCCAGCGCTCTTCCATCAGGGCAAGGTTCACGCGGGTCGGGGCGAGGTAGGTCAGGTGACCGCCGCCGTCCACTGCCAGGTTTTCCACGGCCTTGTTCTCGAATTCCTCAAGCTTCTTCTTGTCCGGGCAATCGATCCAGCGCGCTGAATAGACCGTGATCGGCTCGTAGGCGCATTCGACTTTGTATTCTTCCTTCAAGCGGCTGGCGACCACATCGAACTGCAGCACACCAACGGCGCCGAGGATGATGTCGTTGCTGCGCTGCGGGAAGAACACCTGCGTGGCGCCTTCTTCGGCCAGCTGTTGCAGGCCCTGACGCAGTTGCTTGGACTTGAGCGGGTCCTTCAGGCGCACCCGACGGAACAGCTCCGGTGCGAAGTGCGGAATCCCGGTGAAACCCAATGCTTCGCCTTCGGTGAACGTGTCACCGATCTGGATGGTGCCGTGGTTGTGCAAACCAATGATGTCGCCGGCGTACGCCTCTTCCAGTTGCTCGCGTTCGGAGGAGAAAAACGTCAGCGCGTCGCCGATTCGCACATCTTTGCCCGTACGCACATGGCGCATTTTCATGCCCTTGTCGTACTTGCCCGAACAGATGCGCATGAACGCAATCCGGTCGCGGTGTTTGGGGTCCATGTTCGCCTGAATCTTGAACACGAAACCGGCGAACTTTTCTTCCGTCGGCTCCACCGTGCGCTCGTTGGCAACGCGAGCCAGTGGCAGCGGTGCCCAATTCACCACGGCGTCGAGCACGTGATCGACGCCGAAGTTACCAAGCGCAGTCCCGAAAAACACCGGGGTCAGTTGGCCGTCGAGAAACTCCTGCTGATTGAACTCATGGCAAGCGCCCTGAACCAGTTCCAGCTGATCAACGAAGCGATCGTACTCGTCGCCCAGATGCTCGCGGGCTTCATCGGAATCCAGCTTCTGGATGATCTTGACGTCGGTGCGCTCATGCCCGTGGCCAGCGGTGTAGACGATGATGTAATCGTCGGCCAGGTGGTAAACGCCCTTGAAATCGCGGTAGCAGCCAATCGGCCAGGTGATCGGCGCGGCTTTGATTTTGAGGACGGCTTCGATCTCGTCCAGCAGCTCGATCGGGTCGCGAATGTCGCGGTCCAGCTTGTTGATGAAGCTGACAATCGGCGTGTCACGCAGACGGCAAACGTCCATCAGCGCAATGGTCCGTGGCTCAACGCCTTTACCGCCATCGAGCACCATCAGCGCCGAGTCGACCGCGGTCAGGGTGCGGTAGGTGTCTTCGGAGAAGTCTTCGTGGCCCGGGGTGTCGAGCAGGTTGATCATGTGATCGCGATAGGGGAACTGCATGACCGACGTCGTGATGGAAATACCACGTTGTTTCTCCATTTCCATCCAGTCGGATGTCGCATGGCGGTCGGATTTACGGGATTTCACCGTACCCGCAACGGCAATCGCCTTGCCCATCAACAGCAGTTTTTCGGTGATGGTGGTCTTGCCCGCATCCGGGTGAGAAATGATGGCAAAAGTGCGGCGTTTCGCGACTTCGGCGGCCTGTCTGGTCATGGGAAATCGCCCGAGAGGTGATTCAAAAAAGGGCGGCGATTATAGCTTAAACGAAGGCAATAACCGAACCGTTCAGTCGATAAAGGGTGGCCAGATGGTGTCTCACGTGGGAACCTTTGAGGTCGTGGAGACGTCCACTCCCTCGCAACAACACTTGTCGAGGCCTGCTAAATCAGCAAGTTAGCTTGACGAAGCTGCGCTCATGGCTTGTGTATTCGCCGAAGTTTCACCCTTTCCGGCGACCCACCCGCTGCTCTTCGCGAACGTTCGCACGGCTACCCGACTGGGTCAGTCAGGCGCGACGCGTTCGCCGACTGAAATAAGGAGTCCGCCTGTGGCTAATCGCTATGGCAAGGGGCTATTGGGAGGCGCGATTACGATCGTGCTCCTGGCCCTGCTGGTCCACTGGATCGGCATCGACACGTTCAAGCAGTATCAAGACGATCTGCTGTTTTACCTGCAAGCGCATCTGATTCTGGTGCTGGCCTCAATGCTGGCAGCGCTGGTGGTCGGGATCCCGACCGGCATCCTGTTGAGCAGACCGAGCATGGTTCACCGCGCCGAACGCTTCATGCAGATCTTCAACATCGGTAACACTATCCCGCCCCTTGCTGTACTGGCCATTGCCCTGGGTATCCTCGGTATCGGCAGTGGTCCGGCCATCTTCGCGCTGTTTCTCGCCTCATTGTTGCCCATCGTGCGCAACACCTACGAAGGTTTGAAGAACGTTCAGGGTTCGCTCAAGGAAGCCGCCACCGGTATCGGCATGACACCGCGTCAGGTGCTGTGGCGTGTCGAGTTGCCCAACGCTGTGCCGATCATGATCGGCGGCGTGCGTGTGGCACTGGCGATCAACGTCGGCACCGCGCCACTGGCGTTCCTGATCGGCGCCAATAGCCTGGGCAGCCTGATCTTCCCCGGCATCGCACTGAACAATCAGCCGCAATTGCTGCTGGGCGCGGCGTGTACCGCCTTGCTCGCGCTGCTGCTCGACGGTCTGGTGACATTGGGCAGTCGTATCTGGCTGGAACGCGGCCTGGCTCGTTGAGCCGCCGTGCTGTGAAAGGAATTTCAATGAAGAAGTTATGCACACTTATAGCGGGCGTGAGCCTGTTGCTGACCGGTTTCGTCCAGGCGGCAGAGACTTCGGCTGAACGCCCATTGCTGCGCATCGGCGCGCGCGTGTTCACCGAACAGACCATGCTCGCCGAACTCACCGCGCAATACCTGCGCGACAAGGGTTATCAGGTTCAGATCACCGGCGGCCTGGGCAGCAACCTTGCGCGCAGTGCTCAAGAATCCGGCCAGCTGGACATGCTCTGGGAATACACCGGTGTGTCCCTCGTGGCCTACAACCATGTCGATGAAAAGCTCGACAGCGAGCAGACCTACCAGCGGGTAAAAGAGCTGGACGCCAAGAAAGGCCTGGTCTGGCTTTCGCCGTCCAAGTTCAACAACACCTACGCCCTGGCGCTGCCCGACAAAGTCGCCCAGCAGTACCCGCAGATCAACACCATGTCTGACCTGACCGTGGTGCTCAAGGATGAAGCGAAGAAGCGCCACATCGTCGCGCTGGACACCGAGTTTGCCAACCGTTCCGACGGTCTGGTGGGGATGGTCAAGCATTACGACATGAACCTGAATCGCGAGAACACCCGTCAAATGGATGCGGGGCTGGTCTACACCGCACTGCGCAACGGGCAGGTATTTGCCGGGCTGGTTTACACCACCGACGGTCGCTTGAACGCTTTCAAATTGAAGGTGCTGCAAGACGACAAGCACTACTTCCCGGACTACACCGCAGCACCGGTCATCCGCAAAGAGTATCTGGACAAGCACCCGCAACTGGCCGCGCAGCTCAAGCCGCTGGCTGATCTGCTGGACAACCAGACCATGATCGCCTTGAACGCGCGTATCGATGTCGATCACGAAAGCCCGACCGCTGTGGCCGCTGAATTCCTGCGTGCCCATCCGATCAATCCGAGCGCGGGTGACGCGCCGCTGAAACCGGAGGAAAAGCCATGAATTTTCTCAGCACTTTCTCCCACATCGATTGGAATCAGGTGTTCCACCTGACGTTGCAGCACATCACGCTGGTCGGCATTGCGGTGTCGTTGGCCATCGTCGTCGGCGTGCCACTGGGCGTGTTGATGACGCGCTTCCCGACCCTCGCCGGGCCCTTGCAAGCGAGCGCCACTGTTCTCCTGACGATTCCGTCGATCGCGCTGTTTGGCCTGCTGTTGCCGTTTTATTCCAAGTTCGGTCAGGGCCTGGGCCCGATGCCTGCGATCACCGCCGTGTTTCTGTACTCGCTGCTGCCGATCATGCGTAACACCTACCTGGCGCTGACCGGCGTCGAGCCTGGTATTCGCGAAGCCGCCAAAGGCATCGGCATGACCTTCAGCCAGCGTTTGCGCATGGTTGAACTGCCCATCGCCGTGCCAGTGATCCTGGCCGGCGTGCGTACCGCCGTGGTCATGAACATCGGCGTCATGACCATCGCCGCGACCATCGGTGCCGGTGGTCTGGGCGTGCTTATTCTTGCTTCTATCAGTCGTAGCGACATGTCGATGTTGATCGTCGGCGCCGTGCTGGTCAGTGTGTTGGCGATCATCGCCGACCTGTTCCTGCAATGGCTGCAACGCTCGCTGACTCCAAAAGGATTACTGAAATGATTGCCAAGCAAATGATCGAACTGCAAAACCTGACCAAGACTTTTCAGAGCAACGGCAAAGAAGTCAAAGCCGTGGACTCAGTGAGCCTGACCGTCAATGAAGGCGAGATTTGCGTATTCCTCGGCCCGTCGGGTTGCGGCAAAAGTACGACGCTGAAAATGATTAACCGTCTGATCATGCCGACCTCCGGCAAGATCCTGATCAACGGCGAAGACACGACCGGCATGGACGAAGTCGAGCTGCGCCGTGGCATCGGTTACGTGATTCAGCAGATCGGTCTGTTCCCCAACATGACCATCGAAGAGAACATCGTGGTCGTACCGAAACTGCTCGGCTGGGACAAACAGAAGTGTCACGACCGCGCTCGCGAGCTGATGAGCATGATCAAGCTTGAGCCCAAGCAGTATCTGCATCGCTATCCGCGTGAATTGTCCGGCGGCCAGCAACAGCGTATCGGCGTGATCCGCGCGCTGGCGGCCGATGCGCCGCTGCTGCTGATGGACGAACCGTTCGGCGCGGTCGACCCGATCAACCGCGAGATGATCCAGAACGAGTTCTTCGAAATGCAACGTGCGCTGAACAAGACCGTGATCATGGTCAGCCACGACATCGACGAAGCTATAAAGCTGGGCGACAAGATCGCGATCTTCCGCGCTGGCAAGTTGCTGCAGATCGATCATCCGGACACGCTGCTGGCGCACCCGGCAGACGATTTTGTCAGCAGTTTCGTCGGTCAGGACAGCACGCTCAAACGCCTGCTGCTGGTCAAAGCCGAAGACGCCGCCGACAACGCACCGTCGGTCAGCCCGGAAACGCCAGTGGCCGACGCGCTGGAAATCATGGACGAAAACGACCGCCGTTATGTAGTCGTCACCGACAGCGAAAACAAAGCCATGGGCTATGTGCGCCGTCGCGACCTGCACCGCCAGGCCGGCACGTGCGAGCAATACCTGCGCCCGTTCAACGCCACCGCCGCCTACGACGAACACCTGCGCATCCTGCTGTCGCGCATGTACGAGTTCAACCGCTCGTGGCTGCCGGTGCTGGATGCTGAAAACGTCTTCCTGGGCGAAGTGACGCAGGAGTCGATTGCGGCTTACCTCAGCTCCGGCCAATCACGCGGGATGAAGACCAGCATTGTCTCGCCTGCGGAAGTGGCGGAGCAGGCTGCTAACTAAGGCTCTTGATTCTGCCCGAAGGGTTGGCTTATTCCTGAAACGGTTGCTTTTGATTCTGTCCGAAGGGCGTAGGAGCCCTGCTTGCAGGCGATCGGGCGGGAACCGGCCGTCAATGGGCTGATGTGGTGTGTCTGTCATATCAGAAGCGGTTGGTTTGCTGCCGGTTCCCGGCAGATCGCTGGCAAGCCAAGCTCCTACGCCCTTCGGGCAGAAGCCTGAAATCGCCATCACCGGGAACATCACCCTGTCACATCGGTCGGTTACTACAGGGTGCATCCAGAGGTCGAAACGCCCGTCCGGCAAAAACGGGCGAAATGGCGACATTTTTTGTTGATCTCGGGCGTCTCAAGTCCTACAGTTCGCGCCGAACGTCCAAGCTGGAAACGATCCATCCGGCTCAAGTACTGACGACGAGACAGCAAGGCCAGGGAAGCGTCGCTCTCCATGGCCTTTTTTGCTTTCGGCGGACATGCCTTGGGAAGTAGGCGAACCAAAGTGGGGATACACACGGAGGACGTTCATTTGCACCCATTGTTAATTTCAGTTTGCCAACAGGAGTTCCCAGCATGTCGATCCAGGTCGAAGACTATTTCGAAAAAACCACCTTCGATAAAATGAAGGCGTTTGCCGACAAGCAAGAAACCCCATTCGTGGTCATCGACACCGCGATGATCAGCAAGGCCTACGATGACCTGCGCGCAGGCTTCGAATTCGCCAAAATCTACTATGCCGTCAAAGCCAACCCGGCTGTTGAAATCATTGACCTGCTCAAAGAAAAAGGCTCGAGCTTCGACATCGCCTCGATCTATGAGCTGGACAAAGTGATGAACCAGGGCGTCAGCCCGGATCGCATCAGCTACGGCAATACCATCAAGAAATCCAAAGACATTCGCTACTTCTACGAGAAGGGCGTGCGCCTGTTTTCCACCGACTCCGAAGCCGACCTGCGCAACATCGCCAAGGCCGCTCCGGGTTCGAAGGTCTACGTACGTATTCTCACCGAAGGCTCGACCACGGCTGACTGGCCTTTGTCGCGCAAATTCGGTTGCCAGACCGACATGGCGATGGACTTGCTGATCCTTGCGCGTGAGCTGGGCCTGGTTCCGTACGGCATTTCGTTCCACGTTGGTTCGCAGCAGCGCGACATCAGTGTCTGGGACGCTGCCATCGCCAAAGTGAAAGTAATCTTCGAGCGCCTGAAAGAAGAAGACGGCATCGTTCTCAAGCTGATCAACATGGGTGGCGGCTTCCCGGCCAACTACATCACCCGCACCAACAGCCTGGAAACCTACGCTGAAGAAATCATTCGCTATCTGAAAGAAGACTTCGGTGATGACCTGCCGGAAATCATTCTGGAGCCGGGCCGTTCGTTGATCGCCAACGCCGGCATTCTGGTCAGCGAAGTGGTGCTGGTGTCGCGCAAGTCGCGTACCGCCGTCGAGCGTTGGGTGTATACGGACGTGGGCAAGTTCTCCGGCCTGATCGAAACCATGGACGAAGCCATCAAGTTCCCGATCTGGACCGAGAAGAAAGGCGAAGTCGAAGAAGTGGTCATCGCCGGCCCGACCTGCGACAGCGCCGACATCATGTACGAGAACTATAAATATGGCCTGCCGCTGAACCTGGCCATCGGCGACCGCCTGTACTGGCTGTCCACCGGCGCGTACACCACCAGCTACAGCGCGGTTGAGTTCAATGGCTTCCCGCCGCTGAAATCGTTCTACGTCTAAGCCGGTTCTGGTCATACAAAAAGCCCGCGAATAATCGCGGGTTTTTTTATTTCGCAGACAGTTGTTTGAATTGCCTGACTCTAATGGCTGGTTCTGAGGGCCGCCATTTCACTGCACAAGCGCTGGACCTGCTTGAGTTCGACCATGATCAGCCTCATCCCTGCAACGAGTCTGCTCAATGTTGCAACGTTCTCAATGTCTGCAAAACTGTCATTGGCTTGCCCAAGCAGGTGATTGATTCGTTGGTATTGGGCCAGGAAATTGGCCGCCGCCCCCATACCCGAAAGGTAGTGGCCACGAGTCATGTGCCAACGATCGCGGGCTAAGTTCAAGTGGTCCGGGGCAGGGCGTTGGGCATTGGCGGCTTGCAAGTGCACCGACATAAAGTCAAAAACCCTGGGAAGCACTTGATAAATGGCCTCGCGCACCTTCTGGTGTCCGGGGGTGCTGATATGGCAAATTTCAGAAAACGCGCATACCCACTCTTGATGGTATTGCAGCAGTTCGAGGCAGTCCGTTATAGGCTCGTTGCCGGATGCGGGATGAAGGCTTGCCGGCACAGCCACACTGCTCAAGTGTGATACTGAGCGTCTTTTTTCGACCGCCGATAAAGCTGTAACGTGTGAGTCCAGATATTGTGTGAAGCGTCCAACTTCCTCAAGGTGCCCGGTCATGAGCCGGTAAAAGCCTGGGTCAGTTTTAAGTTTCCAAAGTCTGGCTTGACTGGCGCCCTCCCTCATTTCGACGTACGGCGGCGGGGTAACGCCCAGTTTGCCGAGTTCTGCAGCCTGGGTGAATTCACCCACTACGCCCGGCGTCGTCTCGATAAATGCCATGCAGGCGTCAATCTCATCGAACTGACGTTGAGTAATAAATGTTCCGGTCATATTTTCTTTCCGAAAAAGCCGGGACGTAGCAGCGGTGTGCTCCCGCCCCGGCGTTGCTCTCAATGATCAGACTAATACTTTCAGGTAGCCCGAGAGAGCGAGAGCGTCGGAAACGAGTTCCGAGACGGTGGATTCGTCCGTCGTGTCGGCAGAGCGATACACGTCGATGTAGGATTTTTTAACCGCGATGATCTTCCTGAACTGTGCGATGTAAAGATCGCGATGATCATCAAAGGCATGACAGGCGCCGATAAAATCCCTTTTCATGCCGCATATCCGCAATCCAGCTGTTTTGTCGTAACTAAGCGTAAGCAAATCGTCCATCTGTTTGCGGATCGCGTTGCGTGCGTCCATCAGTCCAAAATAGTTGATCAGGGACTCCAGTTTTTCCATTACTTGCTGGGCCAGTTCGATAGCCTTTTCAACCACGGCGACTTCGGGTCCGGCCATACCCAGCTTGGCGATTTCCTGAGCATTCAGCATTGTGTCCTTGCCCACCTGGGTGAAGCTTTTGGCTTCGATAAGTGCCATGGCCTCCGTCAGTGTCTGCCGCTTTTGGTCCAGGTTCGTCAAGCGCTCCTGGATTTCCAGAATTTCCACGGGCAGACGTTGCTGCTCAGCCTCTAATTGGACGAGGTATTGACGGGTGGCGACCCGGTCGATGGGTTGCGTCATAGGGACAAGCAACTTTTGAAGTGTGGTGTAACCCTGGCTAACGATTTTCAGGACCTTTTCAGCCTGACTGCTAATGTCCTCCAGAATCTCCTGTCTGTCCGAGTCCCCTGCGCTGGCGAGTTCCGCCTGATATTCCTTCAGCGTTTTGGTATTGCTCGGAAGTTTTGTACTGGTGGACAAGGCCACTTCCCTGAGGTTGAACACTGCGTCTCGCATGGCGTCATCCACGCCGACAACGCGGGAATGCAGGCTGGGAAGGTAATCGGTCTGTATAAAGAGTCGGCGGACTTCAATGCCGGCCTGACCCGCGTCACCAGCAGACTGGCGAAGGATCGAAGTATCCAGATCAGGGTATTCGATGAAGGAAGGGAATCGAGTAACGTTATTCATTTTTTATCTCCGTATTCTTCTCTGAACTCGTCATCTGCCTGCGCAAAAACGGCTTGCAGGGCCTGCGCGTCTTTTTCGATGGTTGCCCAAGGCGCTACAACCAGATTGAATTGATTCTTGAATCGACGAAGGCTAAGCCCGTCGTCGATTCCGTTGATTTCCTCGCTCGACATGGCGATGAAGGTGCTCAGCGTGTTCCACACAGTGATGAGGTTCTTGGTCGCGATGTCCGCGTCGATAACCAGAAGGTCCAAATCCTGAAAGTCTGCGCGTACCCGGTTAAGCGATGCCAGAACGCGGCTCTTGGAGTCCATGAGCGCAATGTCAGCTTCTTGTTGCTGGCGCAATTGATTGCGTTCCTTGCGAATCTTCTCGGCCTCCACACTCACGTAAATGATGTAGATCAGGCCGGAGGTGATACCGCCAATGGCCTCTTTTACAAGTTGTTTGTATTCTTTGTTCTTTTCTTCAATGTCTTTGGCGCGAGCATCAATTTTTGTTTGCAGTGATTTGATTTCACTGTCCAGCGAGTTATTGTCAATCGTTGCAAGCCTCAGTTTGATTTCAGGAATAACCTTGTTTGCGAGCTCTTTACCAAACTTGTCCAGTCTCTGTTTTATCGTATTGGCTTCTGTTTCTCGCTCTCGGACTTTTTCCAGGATTTGGTCAAGAAAGTAACCGATGTCCTCGCGATCGATTTTTTCGATGCCCGGAAACTTGGCACCCAGTTCCAGCTCAACGCGACGTAAGTCAGCAAGCGTTTTAATATCGTATTTTTCGATCAAGCCCAAGGCTTTGATGTCATCAAAAACTTCGGTCATGCTGTTGCCATACACCTGCATCGATACGGCAAAGGTTTTCAGTTTGTCACTCACCGTCAGCAGGTCAGTGCGCAGAGGATTCCATTGGCCAGCATGGTCATGAATCAGTTGGAACGAACGCTGAAAGTCGGTGGGTTCCAGTCCTTTTCCTGGACCTGTGTCGAACCCCAGGTAAGCGATGACGTCCTTGATTTCAACGGGAAGCGCCAGTCCAGCCAATTCATATCGCTTGAGATGTTTAACCTGTTCCTTTGTTAATATCAGGCCGGTGTCTCGAGTTTCATCCGAATCCGCAACGGACTTGGTAAACAGTGACAACGGTTCCTCTGCGGCTGCTTGGGCAATATTTAAATTGTTAAGTTGCATGATCATTAATCCTTTAATGATTCTGGTTTTACATGTTTGAGATGTTTTTTCTCATTGTCATGCAGTGGGGCTTTGCTGTTCTGCACGTCGAAAAGAGTAAGTTGTTGTCTGTTGAGCGTCAAATAGGAAAGAAGGTCTGAAGATGTAGGAAGTTTCTAATGCCAATTATTGCGGAAAGCTAACGTCCCCGGATCTGCGGGGTGAGCCCAGCTGCGTGAAATATAAAGTTATCCAATCCTGTGCCGATGTCTGCACAACACTTGGGTGGGATAGAAAGCCAGATCGGTATTAGTCAGCTTGAAATAGTTTGGCGTGCTCATGTTTATCCTGTTCATCACCCAACTCGGCGGCACGTTTGAAATATTTAACCGCCAGCGCACGTATGTCAGGTTGGGCGGCTGACAACAGCGTTTTGCGACTGACACGCAAAAAATTGAGGTTGCCGGTGCTTAACGCGGTGTTGAGCCATAACAAGGCTTCTTCGTTCTGTCCTTGGTCGGCCAACACACTGGCGTGGCTGAATTGGCCCCTGAAATCTCCCGCCTCAGCCGAGCGCTGATACCAGATGTAGGCTGAGGGCAAGTCTGGTTCGCAGACCAATCCTTCTTCCAGGTATCGCCCGACCAGATTCATAGACTTGGCGTGCCCCATCTCGGCCGCGCGGCGATAACAGGCTAGGGCTGCCGATTGATCCTCGGCAACGCCCCGGCCGGTCGCCAGCAGATTGCCCAGGTTGTACAAACCCCAATCGAGCCCGCCATCGGCAGCGCGCCGATAACACTTTGCGGCGAGCGTGGCATCGGCGCTGCAACCCCAGCCATGCTCATAACAACGCCCCAGCATGTTTGCAGCCATCGCGTGACCGTTATGGGCTGCAATCCGAAACCAGGTAACGGCCAGTGCCGGGTCGCGTTCGATACCGTTTCCGTCGAGCAATATCTGGCCGAGCAACGCCTGGGCATCAACGATCTGCGCCTTGGCGGCCAGCAGAATCGCCTGCGCCGCTCGCGCCGGGTTCTCGTCGAGCATCTCTCGAAGCTGCTCGCCGTCGAGCACTTCTTCACGGCGCAGGTTCCAGGTCATGTCACACCTCGACCCAGCGGCGCAGCAGGTTGTGATAAGTACCGGTGAGTTGAATCAGCGACGGGTGATCGGGTACATCGCGCGTCAGTTGCTGGATCGCATTGTCCATCTCGAACAGCAGCGCGCGCTGGCTGTCTTCGCGCACCAGGCTTTGCGTCCAGAAGAACGAGGCGAAACGGGCACCGCGTGTGACTGCGTTGACCTTGTGCAGGCTAGTGGCCGGGTAGAGCAGCAGGTCTCCCGCCGGCAGTTTGATTGCGCGGGTACCGAAGGTGTCCTGGATTTCCAGCTCGCCGCCCTCGTAATCCTCTGGGTCGCTGAAAAACAGCGTGGACGACAGATCGGTGCGCACCCGTTCAGCGCTGCCGTTGGACTGGCGCACTGCGTTATCGATGTGGAAATCAAAGCTTCCGCCCGCCGTGTAACAGTTCAATAACGGGGGAAACACCTTGTGCGGTAGCGCCGCTGACATGAACAGCGGGTTCTTCCAAAGCCGTTCAAGCATCGCCGCGCCGATCTCCAGCGCTAGGGGATGGCCCTGCGGAAGCTGCAAATTGTGTTTGGCCTTGGCCGATTGAAAGCCTGCGGTCAGCTTGCCGTCCGCCCAGTCCGTTTGCTCCAGCGCATGACGGATGCGCACCACTTCCTCACGGGAAAACAGGCCGGGGATATGTAGGAGCATGGGATGTGGCCTGTAAGACTCTCGATCGGGTGAATGGTAGTGATTCTTATTGTCTGTGTAAAACGGCGCGAGCGCGCCTAGACGCACAGAAGTGAAAAATATGTCATGGCGAAATGTAAAGAATGTAAATTTGTCGCAAATAACAATCTTTCGCAATTGTTACAAATACCCGTTTACCCTATATTCCGCCGCCTCAACTCCTTGGGGAAGGAATCCAATTATGTCGCGCCCAACACAATCATCCGCTCCATCACAGCGCTCGATCGCCTCTGCGGTAGGTGTGGCCATTGCCGCGATGTCCGCCGGTCATCTGGCCCAGGCGGCTGAAAACAGCGAAGACAAACCGATCAATCTGGGCGCCACGAGCATTACCGGTGAACAAGCTGAAACCAGCTATAAGACCGATGACTCGGCGTCCAAGAAGTACACGGCGCCCCTGCGCGAAACGCCGAAGAGCGTGACCGTCATCCCGCAACAAGTCATCCGCGACACCGCTGCTACCAGTCTGGCCGACGCGTTGCGCACCACGCCTGGCATCACATTTGGTGCAGGCGAGGGCGGTAACCCGAACGCTGACCGTCCGATCATTCGCGGCTTCAATGCTGAAAGTGATGTCTTCATCGATGGCATGCGTGACGTCGCCGCGCAGAGTCGCGAGATCTTCAACGTCGAATCGGTCGAAGTCAGCAAAGGGCCGGGCTCGGCGTTCACGGGCGCAGGCTCCACCGGTGGCAGCCTGAACCTGATCACCAAAGGCGCTCACCTGGGCGACGCTTATAACGGCGGTTACACCTTCGGTTCCGACCAGACCCAGCGCTATACCCTGGACGTGAACCAGCAGATGACCGACACCTCGGCGGTGCGTCTGAACCTGATGAAGCACGATTCCAACGTGGCCGGTCGCAACGATGTGGACAACAGCCGTTGGGGCTTCGCGCCGTCGTTCGCGTTCGGCCTGGGCACCGACACGCGGGTCAAAGTCGATTACTACCACCTCAAAACCGACGACATGCCGGACTACGGCATCCCGCTGACCAGCACCACCGGTCGCAGCAAGTACATCGTCGACAAGCCGGCCCACGTTAACGAGAACAACTTCTACGGGCTGACCGATCGCGATTACCGCAAGAGCGTCAACGACAGCGGCACGTTCCGGATCGAGCACGACCTGAACGACAACCTGACGCTGTCCAACAGCTTGCGCATGTCGCGTTCGACGCTGGATTACATTGTCACCAACCCCGACGACAGCCGTGGCAACGTGGCCAATGGTCTTGTTTCGCGCTCGGCCAAGAGCCGCAACTCAACATCAAGCGGCTTCGTCAACCAGACCGACCTGACCGCTAAGTTCAACACGGCGTTCATTGAGCACAGCCTGGTGACCGGGATTGAGTTCTCGTACCAAGACACCCACAACCGTGGCTACAACGTGCTCAGCGCAACCGGCGGCACCATCGGCTCGGTTTGTAATGCTGCATTGTTGCGCTCCGGCGACTGCACCAGCCTCTACAACCCGTCGCCGAAAGATCCATGGAACGGCACTATCACTGACAGCCTGGCTTACACCGACACGGACACCAAAACCAGTGCCGCTTACGTGTTCGACACACTGAAGTTCAACGAGCAATGGTCCCTGAATCTGGGCCTGCGCTATGACGATTACGATGTACGTTCCAGCGGCTACAGCACCGGTGGCCGTGGCGCGGTGGCGGGCGACTTCGACCGTCAGAACACCAGCCAGCTGTGGAACTACCAGGTCGGCCTGGTCTACAAGCCACTGCCCAACGGAAGCATCTACGCGGCATGGTCGACCTCGAGCAACCCGTCGGGTGAAACCAGCGGTAACGGCGGTCAGGAAATCGCCGCGAACAACTCTGACCTCGATCCGGAAAAGAACCGTAACTACGAGCTCGGCACCAAGTGGGACTTCTTCAACGACGACCTGTCGCTGACCGCGGCGCTGTTCCGTACCGAGAAGACCAATGCACGTGTCACCGACCCCGATAACACGACGTTCCAAGTGCTTGATGGCGAGCAGCGTGTAGACGGTTTCGAGTTCACCTACACCGGCAAGATCACCAGCAAATGGAAGGTCTACGGCGGTTATACCTACATGGAAAGCGAGATCGTCAAAGCCACCAGCAAGGCAGACGAGGGCAATCATATGCCGAGCACACCGCGTAACAGCTTCAACTTCTGGTCGACGTACGACCTGATGCCCAAGCTGACCGTGGGTGGCGGCGCGACCTTCGTCGATTCGCGTTTCGGCAACGAAGCCAACTCGGTGGAAGTGCCGTCCTACTGGCGCTACGACGCCATGGCGACCTACGCGTTGACCAAGAATGTTGACCTGCAACTGAACGTGCAGAACCTGACCGACAAGCGCTATTACGACCAGGTGTTCACCACCCACTACGCGCATATGGCCGCTGGCCGGACCGCATTGATGAGTGCCAGCTTCCACTTCTAAACGGTGGATAAAGCAAAGCCCCGCTTACCGAAGGTGAGTGGGGCTTTTGCGTGAGTGGGGCGTCCTGCGCTCCTACAAGTTCTGCGTGCAGCGTTCATCTGTAGGAGCGAATTTATTCGCGAGCAGTTGAAGTGATTACGCTAAACAGAATTAGACACAGATGAGAATCCATTCCGTTTCGGCGCATACTGCACGCGCAACGGTTATCGAGGTGGTTGAGGGTGTTGAAGAAAGTCCTGTTTCAAGTTCACTGGTTCTTTGGCATCACGGCGGGCTTGGTCCTGGCGCTGATGGGCATTACCGGGGCGCTGTATTCGTTCGAGGACGAAATCCTTGATGCCATCAATCCCACGGCGCTGTTCGTGCAACCGCTGGACGCTCAATTGCCACCGGTCGAACTGGTGCGCAAGCTTGAAGCACAAGCCCATGACACCGTCGCCATGCTGCGCATCGAAGTCGACGGCGACAAAGCGGCTCAGGTCTGGTTCAAGCCAGCACCGGGCGAGCGTCGGGGGCCGATGCGTAATTTCGACCCGTACACCGGCGACCTGAAACCGGATGCCACCGGGCAGGAGGTTTTCGGCTTCATCCTGCAACTGCACCGCTTTCTGGCCGCAGGTGAATACGGCAAGCAAGTGACCGCCGCCTGCACGCTGATTCTGGTGTTCTTCTGCCTGTCGGGCCTTTATCTGCGCTGGCCGCGCAAGCCCCTCAACTGGCGCGTGTGGCTGACCCTGGACTGGGCGAAGAAGGGGCGCAGTTTCAATTGGGACCTGCACTCGGTGTTCGGTACCTGGTGCCTGGTGGTTTACCTGCTCCTGGCGACCACAGGCCTGAACTGGTCTTACGAATGGGTCAGCAATGGTCTAAATAAACTCATTGGCGATCCACCGGTGGCCGGCGAACAACCGCGCAAAGGTGGCGGGCGTGGCGGTAATCAGCCGCAGGCCGACGCACCGCCGGCAGTGGTCGACTATGCAGCGATCTGGGACACCATTCAGAAAACCGCTGGCCCGGGGCTCAAGATGTACAACCTGCGTCTGCCCCCGATGGCAGGCCAACCCGGACAAGTGTTCTACCTGCTGAAAGATTCCCCGCATCCGCGCGCGCTGAACCAGATCACACTCGATCCCGCGACCGGCCAGGTCAAAGCCGTATCGCGCTACGCCGAGAAAGGTTTGGGTTCGCAGTTGCTGATCAGTAATTACGCGCTGCACACCGGCAGTTACTTTGGTCTGATAGGGCGCATCGTGATCACCGTGGCCGCGCTGATGATGCCGCTGTTTTTTGTCACCGGTTGGCTGCTGTACCTGGACCGTCGTCGCAAGAAGCGTGATGTGCGCGATGCGCGCGGCGGAATTTCCGTGAACAGGGGGAGTGCTGCCAGCCCGGCATGGCTGATCGGGTTCGCCAGTCAGAGCGGCTTTGCCGAGCACCTGGCCTGGAAATCCGCCCGGCAACTGCAGTCCGCGGGCGTGCCGGTGAAGGTTCAGCCCCTGAGCGACATCACCGAACACGACCTGAACCGCAGCCACAACGCACTGTTTGTGATCAGTACCTTTGGCGACGGCGAAGCACCGGACAACGCGCGTGGCTTCGAGCGCAAAGTGCTGGGCCAGCCGTTGTCGCTCGGGAACCTCAACTACGGAGTGCTGGCGCTGGGCGACCGGCAGTATCAAGACTTTTGCGGGTTCGCACGGCGACTGCATGGATGGCTTGCTGCGCGGGGAGGCAATCAACTGTTTGCCCCGGTGGAGGTCGACAGCGGCGACGTTGACGCGCTCGGGCACTGGCAACAGCAGTTGGGACACCTGACCGGCAGCACGCCGCCTAACACCTGGCAAGCACCGGCGTTTGACAACTGGACGCTGGACCAACGTGAGTGGCTGAACCCTGGCAGTGCGGGTTCCAGGGTGTATCTCCTGAGCCTGACGCCGCCAGCAGCGACAGTTTGGGACGCGGGGGATCTGGTGGAAATCCTGCCGCGCAACAGCCACGCGGCCGTCGAGCAATTTCTCGCCGGCATGGGTATCCCGTCGGACACCCAAGTGACCGTTGATGGATTGCAGGAAACCCTGAGCCAAGCCCTGGCTTCGCGCCAGCTACCTCAGAACCGTGGTCATCTGGTCGGCCTGCATGCCCAGGCATTGATTGATGCGCTGGTACCGTTGGCGATGCGCGAGTATTCCATTGCCTCTGTGCCCGAGGACAATTCGCTGCAACTGATTGTCCGTCAGGAAATACATCCCGATGGATCGCTCGGATTGGGTTCGGGCTGGCTTACAGAGCATGCGGCTCAGGGCGACACGATCAACGTGAAAGTGCGTCGAAACAGCAGCTTCCATCTACCGAGTGAACCTGTGCCGTTGATTCTGATCGGCAACGGCACAGGGCTGGCGGGATTGCGCAGCCTGCTCAAGGCCCGGATCGCCGAAGGTCAGCAGCGTAACTGGCTGCTGTTCGGCGAGCGCAACGCGGCCCATGACTTTCATTGCGGTGCTGAACTGCAAGGCTGGCTGATGACCGGCGATATCGAACGTCTGGATCTGGCGTTCTCGCGGGATCAGGTCGAGAAAGTCTACGTTCAGGATCGTTTACGTGAAGCGGCAGATGAGTTGCATCGCTGGCTCGACGACGGCGCGGCGATCTACATCTGCGGCAGTCTGGAAGGCATGGCCTCTGGGGTAGATGAGGTGCTGAAAGCGTTGCTGGGCGAGGATGGCGTTGAAGCGTTGATCGAGCAGGGGCGTTATCGTCGGGATGTTTATTGACTACAGCGCACTAGGCTTCCGGCCGGAGGCCGGAGGAGTCCAGCTTGCTGACGATTGGCTGCGAAGCAGTCATGAACCTAACGATGAAACATTGGGTGGATATCCATTAGCTCGGGTGTTGCTTATATCGGCTCCGCCCTTACGGCGGGTCACTTTTGCCAAACGCCCGGAAGCCGGCCCAGCGAAAAGTAACCAAAAGGTCTCGCTCCCGTGTCCGGCCCCTCCTTCGTCGGGGTCCCTTCGCTCCGGCATTGCTCCGCCGGGACGCGCCGAACGGGCATCCATGCCCTAGCGGCGCTCGCACGACATCCATGTCGTGCGCCCGGCTGCGCAATACCTGCGCTCGGCCTCTCAAAGTCGCAATTTGTGGCGCTCGTGAAATCTCGGCATGGACGAAGACTGATCGCTCCCACGCGGAGCGTGGTAGCGCCTCTCATGACGCTCCGCGTCATCGGACGCGGAGCGTCCTGGGCTGCACTCCCACGCGGAGCGTGAGGAACGATCAGAAGCAGGAGCACAGTTCGCCCTTGCCTTTGCCTTTGCCTTTGCCTTTGTTTTCGTTTTCGCTTTTGCTCTTCTTCCACGTCAGCCCAAACACCGCAAAACGCGACTTGGGTGCAGGCCGAACGCAGGTGGCGCGGAGTGGGCAGCGCGGCATGGATGCCGCGCTAGCCGCCCCCGGCCATGGATGGCCGATGGCGGCGTGCCCACGGAGCGTCGCCGGAGTGAGGGAACCCGACGGAGGAGGGCCAAGCCAGGAGCAAGAGCGCTTTGGTTACTTTCGCGCTCTTTTCGAAAGTGACCCGCCGTAAGGGCGGAACCGATGTCAGCACCACCCGAGATAACGGACACACACAATTCCGGCGTGTCAGGTAGACCGTATCGCGGCCTCGCACTGGCTCGGCAGCTCCTACAGGGAATCCGTGGCCCGCAAAAACATCAGCCACAAAAAAGGCCGTTGCATGAGCGCGCAACGGCCTTTGATCAACACACCGCAGGGCGGCTCATATCACGCCACAAACTGCTCTGCGTAATGGCAAGCAACCTGACGGTTGTCGACTTCACGCAGCGCTGGTTCTTCGTTTACGCAACGCTCGGTCGCGTAGGGGCAGCGCTTGTGGAAAGCACAGCCGCTTGGCGGGTTCAGTGGGTTGGGCAGCTCGCCGATGATCTTGATCTTCGGCTTCAGCGGGTCCGGGTGAATGGTCGGGGTCGCCGACAGCAGCGCTTGCGTGTAAGGGTGCAGCGGACGCGCGTAAATGTCCTCTTTGGGACCCATCTCAGCAGGGCGACCCAGATACATCACCAACACCGTATCAGCCACATGACGCACCACCGACAGGTTGTGCGAGATGAACACGTACGCGGTGTTGAATTCCTGCTGCAAATCCATGAACAGGTTCAACACCTGCGCCTGAATCGACACGTCTAGCGCGGAAGTCGGTTCGTCTGCCACCAATACTTTGGGTTGCAGCATCATCGCGCGAGCCAGCGCGATCCGCTGACGCTGACCGCCGGAGAACATGTGCGGGTAACGCTGATAATGCTCAGGACGTAGACCGACCTGTTTCATCATCGCCTGCACTTTCTCGCGACGCTCGGCCGCCGACAGCTTGGTGTTGATCAACAGCGGCTCGCCGAGCTGATCGCCAATCTTTTGCCGAGGATTGAGGGATGCGTACGGGCTCTGGAACACCATCTGCACATCTTTGCGCAGCTGTTTGCGCTGTTCCTTGGTGGCGCCTGTAACTTCCTGGCCGGCGATTTTCAACGAACCGGAAGACGGTTCTTCAATCAGCGTCAGGGCCCGAGCCAGGGTGGATTTGCCGCAGCCGGATTCACCGACCACAGCCAGTGTCTTGCCAGCTTCCAGCTCGAACGACACGCCGTTGAGCGCGCGCACGACAGCGTGAGGCTTGAACAGACCACGGGAGACTTCGTAGTGACGGGTAAGGTCGCGGGCGGTAAGAACGACGCTCATTACGCCACCTCCTGATTCAGCGGATAGAAGCAGCGCGCCAGGCTATGGGCCTTCGGGTCCAGGGCTGGGCGTTGCTGATGGCATTTTTCCTGAACGTACGGGCAGCGCGGCGACAGCAGGCAACCCACCGGGCGGTCATAACGACCGGGCACGATACCCGGCAGCGTGGCCAGACGCTCGGCGCCCATGCTGTGTTCCGGAATCGCCGCCAGCAATGCTTCGCTGTACGGATGCGCCGGGACGTCGAACAAACCAGGCACCTGACCGACTTCCACGGCTTGCCCTGCATACATCACGCACACGCGCTGGGCGGTTTCGGCTACGACTGCGAGGTCGTGAGTGATCAGCACCAGGCCCATGTTCTGTTCTTTTTGCAGTGCCAGCAGCAGGTCCATGATCTGCGCCTGAATCGTCACGTCGAGTGCCGTGGTCGGTTCATCGGCGATCAGCAGTTTCGGCTCGCCGGCAATTGCCATGGCAATCGCAACCCGCTGGCTCATACCACCCGAAAGCTGGTGAGGGTAGGCATCCAGACGCTGTGCAGCGCCCGGAATTTCGACTTTCTCAAGCAGCTCCAGTGCACGTTGGCGGGCGGCTTTGCCCGACATGCCCAAGTGTGCGCGCAGTACTTCTTCGATCTGGAAACCCACCGTGTAGCTGGGGTTCAGTGCCGTCATCGGGTCCTGGAAAACCATCGCCAGGTCTTTGCCGACGACCTGACGACGCTGGCGCTTACTGAGCTTGAGCATGTCCTTGCCGTCGAAGATGAGCGAATCGGCGGTGACGATGCCGGGGGAATCGATCAGCCCCATCAGCGCCATCATGGTCACGGATTTACCCGAGCCCGATTCGCCGACGATGGCCAGCACTTCGCCCTTGTCGCAGCTCAGGTCCAGACCGTCGACAACCGGAGTGGCCTTGGCGTCGCCGAAGCGCACGTTGAGGTTCTTGATTTCTAAAAGAGACATTCGGACGTCCTCAGGCGGCGTTCTTGAGTTTCGGGTCCAGCGCATCGCGCAGACCGTCGCCCATCAGGTTGATTGCCAGCACGCTGAGCAAAATGGTCAGACCGGGCAGGCTCACGACCCACCAGGCACGTTCGATGTAGTCGCGGGCCGAAGCGAGCATGGTGCCCCACTCAGGCGTCGGCGGTTGTACACCCAGACCCAAAAAGCCCAACGCCGCAGCGTCGAGGATTGCCGAGGAGAAACTCAACGTGGCCTGCACGATCAGCGGCGCCATGCAGTTAGGCAGCACGGTGACAAACATCAGGCGCGGCAGGGTCGCGCCGGCCAGACGCGCGGCGGTCACATAATCACGGTTCAGCTCGCCCATTACGGCCGCACGGGTCAGACGCACGTAGGACGGCAGCGAGACGATGGCGATGGCGATCACGGTGTTGATCAGGCCAGGGCCGAGGATCGCGACAATGGCAACAGCCAACAGCAGCGAAGGCAGGGCCAGCATGATGTCCATCAAACGCATGATGGTTGGGCCGAGAATCTTGGGGAAGAAACCGGCGATCAGGCCCATGAAGATGCCCGGAATCAGCGACATCACCACCGACGACAAACCGATCAGCAACGACAGGCGCGAACCCTGAATCAGGCGCGACAGCAGATCGCGACCCAGTTCGTCAGTGCCCAGCAGAAACTGCCACTGACCGCCTTCTAGCCAGACCGGCGGGGTCAACAGGAAGTCTCGGTATTGCTCGCTCGGGTCATGGGGGGCAACCCACGGCGCGAACAGTGCGCAAAAAACGATCAACAGCATGAATAGCAGACCGGCGACAGCGCCTTTGTTCTTGGAGAACGCTTGCCAGAACTCTTTGTACGGGGACGGGTAGAGCAGGCTTTGATCGACTGCTACTACAGGAGTAGGTGTGCTCATAGAAATGATCTCAGCCGTGGTGACGAATGCGTGGGTTGGCAAATCCGTAAAGGATGTCCACCAGGAAGTTGACCAGGATCACCAGACAGGCGATCAGCAAAATCCCGTTCTGCACGACAGGGTAGTCACGTGCACCGATGGCTTCGATCAGCCATTTGCCAATGCCGGGCCAGGAGAAGATCGTCTCGGTCAGGACAGCGCCCGCCAGCAATGTGCCAACTTGCAGGCCGAACACGGTCAGTACCGGGATCAGCGCGTTGCGCAGGCCGTGTACGAACACCACGCGGGCAGGGGACAGGCCTTTGGCGCGGGCAGTACGCACGTAATCTTCGCGCAACACTTCCAGCATCGAGGAGCGGGTCATCCGGGCGATAACGGCCAGCGGAATGGTGCCCAGCACGATGGCCGGCAGAATAAGGTGATGCAGGGCATCCAGGAACGAGCCTTCTTCATCGCTGAGGAGGGTGTCGATCAGCATGAAACCGGTTCTGGGTGGAATGTCGTACAGCAGGTCGATTCGTCCGGAGACCGGCGTCCAGCCTAGCGACACCGAGAAGAACATGATCAGGATCAGGCCCCACCAGAAGATCGGCATCGAGTACCCCGCAAGCGAAATACCCATGACCCCATGGTCGAACAGGGACCCTCGTTTGAGGGCTGCGATCACCCCGGCCAGAAGCCCGAGAATGCCCGCGAATATCAACGCCGCAATCGACAGTTCCAGTGTGGCCGGGAACAGCGAAGTGAATTCGGTCCACACGCTCTCACGCGTACGCAGCGATTCGCCGAGGTCGCCATGGGCGAGCTTGCCGACGTAGTCGATGTATTGCGCATAAAGGGGTTTGTTCAGGCCAAGACGTTCCATGGCTTGGGCGTGCATTTCCGGATCGACCCGGCGTTCACCCATCATGACTTCGACCGGGTCACCAGGAATCAGGCGAATCAGGGCGAAGGTCAGCAGGGTGATGCCGAAGAAGGTGGGTATGAGCAACCCCACTCGGCGGGCGATAAAACTAAACATCGTGTCGTGTACCTCATCAGCCGGTTAGGCGTGTTCCGGCGGGTCTCGGGTAGTGAGCCCGCCAGATTCTTCTTCTACTTCACTTGGGTGGTAGCGAAGTTGTTAGTGGTGAGAGGACTGATGTGATAGCCCTCTACGTTCTTGCGCATTGCAGTGAACATCTTGGTGTGGGCCATGCTGATCCACGGCAGGTCCTGATTGAAAATCTCCTGGGCCTGCTCATAGAGCGCTGCGCGTTCGGCCGGGTCGGTTTTTTCCCGGGCCTGATCGATCAACGTCTGAAACTTCTGATTGCACCAGCGCGCGTAGTTTTCGCCGTTTTTAGCGGCCTCGCAACTGAGCAGTGGAGTCAGGAAGTTGTCAGGGTCGCCATTGTCACCTGCCCAGCCAGCGGAGACCATGTCGTGTTCGCCGTTTTTCGCCCGTTTGAGCATTTCGCCCCATTCCATGACGCGAATATCTAACTTAATGCCGACTTTCGCCAAATCGGCTTGCATCATCTGTGCCCCCATCGTTGGATTAGGGTTGGTTGCGCCTCCTCCGTTGCGAGTGAACAGGGTCAACACGGTGCCTTCAGGCACGCCGGCTTCCTTGAGCAAAGCGCGGGCCTTGTCCAGATCGTGGGCCGGGTTTTTCAGCTGGGTGTTGTAGCCCAGCAACGTGGGCGGGTAGGGGTTGACCGCCACGCTGGCGTTGCCCTTGCCGAACAGCGCGTTGACGTAGGCTTCTTTGTCGAAGGCAATGTCGATGGCTTTGCGCACGCGCACATCGCTCATGTATTTGTGCGTGGTGTTCATCGAAATGTAGGCGGTGGTCATGGCCTGCAGTTCGTCGATCTTCAGGCTCGGGTCTTTCTTGATGTTCGGAATGTCATCAGGCTTTGGATACAGCGCGATCTGGCATTCGTTGGCCTTGAGCTTCTGCAGGCGAACGTTGCTGTCCGTGGCGATGGCAAAAATCAAAGCGTCAGCTGGCGGCTTGCCACGGAAGTAGTCCGGATTGGCCTTGAAGCGTACTTGGGCGTCTTTGGCATAACGCACGAACACAAAGGGGCCGGTGCCGATCGGGTGGTTGTTCAGCTCTTCGGTCTTGCCTGTCTTGAGCAACTGATCGCCATATTCAGCCGAGTAGATCGAGGCGAACGCCATGGCCGCGTCAGCCAGGAACGGCGCTTCACGGCGGGTCAGCGAAAATTTGACAGTGCTGTCGTCAACTTTTTCGACACTTTTGAGCAGCTCTTTGAAACCCATGCTTTCGAAGTACGGGAAGCCGACGGTCGATTGTTTGTGCCACGGATGGTTCGGGTCCAGTTGACGCTGGAAGCTCCAGACCACGTCGTCGGCATTCATGTTGCGCGTCGGTTTGAAGTAGTCGGTGGTGTGGAACTTGACGTCTTTACGCAGGTGGAACGTGTAGGTCAGGCCGTCGTCGCTGATTTCCCAGGACTCAGCCAGTGCCGGTTCAATTTCAGTGGTGCCGGGTTTGAAATCCACCAGACGATTGAAAATGGTTTCCGCCGCGGCATCGGCAGTGACGGCGGTGGTGTACAGCGCCGTATCGAACCCTTCCGGGCTGGCTTCGGTGCAGACCACCAGAGGTTTGGCTGAAACGCCGACAGCGACACTGAACAAAGCCAGTGCGACTGCGTTGCGTAACGTTGCGAGCTTGAATTTCGATTTCATGTAGACGCCCTCCGCAAGTATGAAGCCATAAAGTGGTCAGCCGGCGAGCCCGTTGGCCTGACTCGCCGCCAACCGCAGGTTTTACAAAATGTTGAATGGAATCGTGGTGACCAGACGGAACTCGTTGATGCTGCCGTCAGCCTGTTCTGCGCTGGCGCGGTGCGTGGTGTACGTAGCGCGCACGGTTGTGGCTTTTAAGGGGCCCGATTGCAGCGTGTATGTCGAACCCACGCCGTATTCGTAATGGGTCTCACCGTCCATGCGCGACACGTCATACGCAGTGCCTTTGTAATGGGTACCGTCGATATCGAAGCCGCGCGCCTGATACACGTTGAACTTCAAGCCCGGCACGCCGTAGTCGGCCATGTTCAGCAGGTAGCTCAATTGCACCGATTTTTCGTTCGGTCCGTTGAAGTCAGACAGCAAGGAGTTGGCCAGGAAAATGGCGTTGGTGTCGTGCACGTAGTCGAAGTAGGTGTCGCCTTCGACTTCCTGGTACGCAATGCTGAAGCTGTGCGCCTTGTGGGTAGCAGTCAACGACAGGCTGTAGGTGTCGTTGTCGATCTGGCCCATCTTTCTGGCGCCGGAATCTTTGGTCTTGTAGTAGTTCAGGTTGGTGCTGATGCCGACCACGTCGGTGTCGCCCATTTCATGCAGCACGCCCAGGTAGTACTGATGCCAGAAGTCTTCGACGTTGGAGGCGTACAAGCTAGTGGTCAGACTCTTGAACGGCTTGTAGTCGAAGCCGGCCATGTCGACGCGATCGGCTTTGGCGCCGTTGGCGTTGTACTCGGACGTGAACTTGGTCAGGCTTTGTTCGGAGCGCGGGGATACGCGGTCGAAGCTGCCAGCCTGGAACGACAGGTTGCTGAGTTCGTCGCTCTGCAGGCTCACCCCTTCAAAGCTCGACGGCAACGCGCGGTTGCCGATGAAGGCAATCACTGGCGTGTTCATCGACTGGCGGCCCAGGGTCAGGGTTGTGTTTGACACCCGCGCCTTGACGTTGGCCAGGCCCATTTTGCTCCACTGCCCCACTGCGTCGCCGTTGCTGCGCGTCAGCGTGCGGTTGTTCGGGCCCATGATGTCGCCGGCGTCCTGGTCCAGTGCGACAGCGTTGTACATCGCCAGCTGGGTGGCGAAACCGACGACGCCCTGAGTGAAGCCCGAGCTGTAATCGATGATGGTGCCTTGCACCCAGTTGATGCGACGCGGGTCGCGATCGACCACGACGCCATCGTCCCGACGACTGAACTGGCCGCCACGCCGCTGCAGCTCGTTGGCATACCAGTTACGGGTAGAACCGGTCAGTTTTGAGTCTTCGAGAAAACCCTTGGCTTCGCTTTGAGCATTGCTCGAGGCGAGCGTTGTCGGCACGAAGTCCTGACTGGTGGGCTCTGCCTGGGCCGCGACGCTCAAGGCAATCATGGACACGGCGAATACAGCGGTGCTGGCTTTTTTCACGTTTTGAAGCTCCCTTTTACTACTTTTATAAAGGCCAGTTTTATGAATGGGCTGGCTTGGGTGGATCTTGTTATTCCGCCGTTTTGATCGGTTTTTGATCAAAGAAGCGGATTGCAGGAATAGCTGCGCCGAGGGGCGGGATTCGCCCCTGGCGCGTATTCATGGGTTATTGAGCGAGACTGACGCCCGAAAAGTTATTGCGTCCGAATGGACTCACCTGAAAACCTTCGACCTCAGCGCGCAATGGCTGGTTGACGGTGGAGTGGGCAATAGGCGTGATCGGCAGTTGTTCCTTCAGATAGTGCTGCGCCTGCTTGTA
This sequence comes from Pseudomonas rosaeacicularis, assembly GCF_057128745.1. Lineage (NCBI taxonomy): Bacteria > Pseudomonadati > Pseudomonadota > Gammaproteobacteria > Pseudomonadales > Pseudomonadaceae > Pseudomonas > Pseudomonas rosaeacicularis. The sequence continues at coordinate 48,729 of NZ_JBSKHT010000023.1, read as the reverse complement.
CAGGTCGATACGCTGGGCTTTGTCTGAGGTGGCGACGGCTGCTTTCACCAACTTGTCGTATTTCTCGTCACACCACATCGAGTAATTGTTGCCGCCAATAGCCGCACAGCTGTACAGCGTGCCGAGCCAGTTATCCGGATCACCGTTGTCACCCGTCCAGCCGATCAGCGAGATGTCGTGTTCGCCGTTCTTGCTGCGCTTGAGGTATTCGCCCCACTCGTAACTGACGATATTGACCTTGAGGCCAATCTTCGCCCAGTCCGACTGCAGCATCTGCGCCATCAGCTTGGCGTTCGGGTTGTACGGACGCTGGACCGGCATGGCCCAGAGGTTGATCACGGTGCCTTCCTTGACGCCCGCCGCACGCAACAACTCTCGGGCTTTTTCGGGGTTGTAGGGCGCGTCCTGGATGGTTTCGTCGTAGGACCATTGCGTCGGCGGCATGGCGTTGACCGCCAATTGGCCCGCGCCCTGGTACACGGCCTTGATGATTTCCGGTTTGTTGATCGCCATGTCCAGCGCCTGGCGCACCTGCAGATTATCCAGCGGCGCATGGCGTACGTTGTAGGCGATGTAACCCAGGTTGAACCCCGGCTTCTCGATGACCTTGAGCTGCTTGTCGGCTTTCATGGCATCGAGGTCGGCAGGACGAGGGTTGGAGGTGACTTGGCATTCGTTTTTCTTGAGTTTCTGCACCCGCACCGAGGGATCGGTATTGATGGCGAAAATCAATTGGTCCACCTTCACTCGACTCGGGTCCCAGAACTGTTTATTGGCGATATAACGAATTTGCGAGTCTTTCTGATATCGCTGAAACACAAATGGTCCAGTACCAATGGGTTGTTGATTGATATCGCGTACATCTCCAGATGCCATCAGTTTGTCAGCATACTCAGCAGACAGAATCGAGGCGAAGTTCATTGCAATATTTTGAATGAATGCAGCGTCCACAGTGTTCAATGTGAACACCACTGTCAGTGGGTCGGACTTTTCTACCGACTTGAGATTCTTATCCATTCCCATCCCGGTGAAGTACGGGAATTCAGTCGGATATGCGACGCGGAATGGTTGATCCTTTTGGAGCATCCGGTTGAATGTGAAGAGCACATCGTCCGCATTGAAATCACGGGTCGGGGTAAATGTTTTATTGCTGTGGAACTTCACCCCTTCGCGCAGGTGGAACGTATAGGTCAGACCGTCCGCAGAGACGTCCCAGCGCGTAGCCAGCGCTGGGACTACGCTGGTGCTGCCTTGTTCGAACTCGGTCAGCCTGTTGTAAATGGGCTCTGCGGCGTCATTGTCGGTGCCTGAAGTGTATTGCGCGATATCAAACCCTGCCGGGCTTGCTTCGGAACAAAACACCAGACTTTTGGTGGCCGCTTGTACAGTCGGAGTAATGGCAAATAGCCCGGAAGCTATTCCGATGCTTAACAGCGATGAAGCAAACAAATGATTACGCATGACAATCCTTATCGTTTAATCGCAAAAACGTCTGCACACCCAGACAATTCGTTTGCGCAACTGTTTGCGCAAACGAAACTTGGTATTCCGGACTCGGGCGTTCATAAACGAAAACACAAAGCACGGGCGTTGACGAAGTTATGTCCGTCACGCCGTACAGTAAAGAGTTCTAGGCACTGCACTGTATGTAGGAAAAGTGCATATCATTAGTAGGCAATGGCTTTATTTGACCTGCAAACTAATGATAGGGACCTTTGCGACAAATCGATTTCCCACAAAACGTCACAGCCGCATCACCCGAAGGTGACGCGACCGTGAGTTGATTTCTGATCGATTACTTGCCGCTGACGCTAACGCCGTAGAACGAGTTCAGACCGAATGGGCTGATCTTGAAGTCCTGAACTTCCTTGCGCATCGGCTGATAGACAGTCGAGTGAGCAATTGGGGTCATAGGTACTGCGTCTTTGAGCAGGTGTTGCGCCTGTTTGTACAGTTCGGTGCGCTTGGCCTGATCGGTGGTTTCTTTAGCCTGGTGAATCAGAGTGTCGAACGGCTTGTCACACCATTTGGCAAAGTTGTTGCCGTTGACAGCATCACAGCCAAACAGGGTGCCGAGCCAGTTGTCCGGGTCACCGTTATCGCCGCTCCAGCCAATCAGCATCGCGCCGTTTTCACCCGCTTTGGCGCGCTTAATGTACTCGCCCCACTCGTAGGAAACGATCTTGGCGTTGATGCCGATCTTCTTCCAGTCGTTCTGGAGCATCTCGGCCATCAACTTGGCGTTAGGGTTGTAAGGACGCTGAACCGGCATCGCCCACAGGGTGATTTCGGTGCCATCTTTCACGCCTGCTTCTTTGAGCAGTTCCTTGGCCTTGGCGACGTCGTATGGCGCATCTTTGATCGTGGTGTCATAGGACCATTGGGTCGGCGGCATGGCGTTGACCGCCAGTTGACCTGCACCCTGATACACCGCGTCGATGATGGCTTTCTTGTCTACAGCCATGTCCAGTGCCTGACGCACTTTCAGCTGTGACAATGGGTTTGGCTTGTCGTCGCCCTTGATCTTGTCCATCGTGTTGTAAGCGATGTAGCCCAGGTTGAAGCCTGCCTGATCAGGCATCTTCAGTGCAGCGTCGGCCTTGAGTGGTGCAAGGTCGGCTGGACGTGGGTAAGCGGTAATCTGGCATTCGCCTTTTTTCAGCTTCTGCGCACGAACCGATGCGTCGGTTGTGATCGCGAAAATCAGGTTGTCGACTTTGACGTCTTCAGGCTTCCAGTAGTCCTTGTTCCCGGTAAAGCGGATGTTGGAGTCTTTCTGGTAGCTCTTGAACACGAACGGACCAGTGCCGACTGGCTTCTGGTTGATGTCGGCGGCCTTGCCTTCTTTGAGCAACTGCGCTGCGTATTCAGCGGACTGAATGGACGCAAAGCTCATGGCCAGGTTCTGAATAAATGCCGCGTCGACAGTGCCCAAGGTCATCTTGACCGTGTTGGCGTCAACCTTCTCGATCTTGGTGATGTTGGTGTCCATCGCCATGTCGGTGAAGTAAGGGAATTCGGTTGGGTACGCCTTACGGAACGGGTCGTCCTTGTTGATCATGCGATTGAACGTGAACAGCACGTCATCGGCATTGAAGGTACGCGTTGGTTTGAAGTAAGGCGTGGTGTGGAACTTGACACCTTCGCGCAGATGGAAGGTGTAGGTCAGGCCGTCTGGAGTGACGTCCCAGCTGGTGGCCAGGCCTGGAATGACAGCGGTGCCGCCACGTTCAAATTGGCTCAAACGGTTAAAAATGGTTTCCGCGGAGGCGTCAAAGTCGGTACCGGTGGTGTATTGACCTGGGTCAAAGCCGGCTGGGCTGCCTTCGGAGCAGAACACCAGGTTCGATGCTGCTTGAGCGAAGGGAGCGCTGGCGATCAAACCTGCGCTGAGTAGAAACGGAATGACCGCTTTTTTGAGCATGGTGGCCTCAGTTGTTGTCATTTTTTAATAGAGGGAACGACCTCGTGGGTCATTCCTGCGGATACTTATGCAGGCGTCATACCCAAAGCAAGACGCTGACGCCAATGAAGTGTCAAAGAGTGGCACGAACGTACACGAATGTCGCAAAAGTATAATTTCTGACGCAGTTGAACGTTTGCGTGTCGCATATCGATATCTTTCACGCACCAAGCGGGCGCAGGCAAACGTGACGAATGCACCCGATTGGTACGCAGTTGTTACCCCTAAAACACCTTTTGAGCTATTTGCTCAGGCTGACGCCGTAGAAGGGTGTCAGGCCAAACGGACTGAGCTTGAAGTCTTGGACTTCCTTGCGCATCGGCTGGAAAACCTTGGAATTGGCGATCGGCGTGATGGGCACGTCATTCTTCAGAATGTTCTGCGCCTGTTGATAGAGCTTGATCCGCTCATCGCGATTACTGGTCAGTTTTGCCTGTGTCACCAGCTTGTCGTAGCTGGGATTGCACCATTTGGCGTAGTTGCTGCCCTTGACCGCCGCGCAGCTGTAGAGCACGCCGAGCCAGTTGTCCGGGTCGCCGTTATCGCCGGTCCAGCCGTAGATCATCGCATCGTGTTCGCCCGCCTTGGCGCGTTTGATGTACTCGCCCCATTCGTAGCTGACGATGTTGGCCTTAATGCCGATTTTGGCCCAGTCCGCTTGAATCATCTGCGCCGACATTCGCGCATTCGGGTTGGACGCTCGCTGCACGGTCATTGCCCAAAGGTTGATCTGCGTGCCCGGTGCGACGCCTGCTTCCTTCAACAGCTGTTTGGCTTTTTCAGGATCGTGGGGCGCGTCCTTAATGTTCGGGTCATAGCTCCACTGATCCGGCGGCAGGGCGTTCTGCGCCAATTGGCCAGCGCTCTGGTAAACCGCCTTGATGATCGCTGGCTTGTCGATCGCCATGTCCAGCGCCTGACGTACTTTCAGTTGGTCCAGCGGCGGATGCGTCACGTTGTAGGCCAAAAACCCCAGGTTGAATCCGGCTTGGCTCAGCACTTTGAGGTTCGGGTCTTTCTGCGCTTCTTCGATGTCTTGCGGGCGTGGATAGCCGCTGATCTGGCACTCATTGGTCTTGAGCTTCTGCAGGCGCACGGCCGCGTCGCTGGTGATCGAGAAGATCAAGGTGTCGATCTTCACATCTTCTGGCTTCCAGTAAGCCGTATTGCCGGTGTAGCGAATCTGCGAATCCTTTTGATAGCGCTTGAACACAAACGGCCCGGTGCCGATGGGCTTTTGGTTGATGTCCGCAGCTTTACCTTCCTTGAGCAACTGCGCGCCGTATTCAGCCGACTGAATGGAGGCAAAGCTCATGGCCAGGTTTTGAATGAACGCCGCGTCAATATTGTTCAGGCTGAACTTCACAGTCTGGTCATCGACCTTCTCGACGCTCTTGATCGTGGTGTTCATCCCCATATCGGTGAAGTACGGAGACTCGGAAGGGTAGGCCTTGCGAAATGGGTCATCAGCCTTGAGCAGGCGATTGAACGTGAACAACACGTCATCGGCGTTGAAGTCTCGGGTCGGCTTGAAGTAGTCAGTGGTATGGAATTTCACGCCGGGGCGCAGGTGAAAGGTGTAGGTCAGGCCATCGCTGGAGACGTCCCACTTTGTCGCGAGCCCGGGCTCGACTTCCGTGCCACCGCGCTTGAACTGGGTCAGCCGGTTGAATACCGTTTCTGCCGATGCATCGAAATCGGTACCGCTGGTGTATTGGCTCGGATCGAAACCTGCGGGGCTCGCTTCAGAGCAATAGACCAGAGTGCTCGCCGCCTGGACCATCGGTGTGCAAGCCAGCATGGCTGCGGTGAGCAGTAGGGGTTGAAACGTCTTGCCCATGGAAACCTCGCCCTTATCTCAAAAGAATCGTGCGGCAATCCTGCCGTCGTTGATCGTTGACTGATCATAGACCGCGAAGATTGCTGCACTGCTGAGTTTTCCTACAAGAGCGGGAGAGCGTGGCTTAGATGAGTTTCAGGTATTCGAGCACTTTCCTCGATAGATACCCAAAGGGCGTCAGGCTGTGGAGAAACCACAACGGTGAATCCTTATCCAGAAACTCACCGCGTAAAAACATCAGATAGGCAACGCTGTCTTTGCGCATCTGCTCCAGCGCGTTGCTCCCTGAATGGGCAAGTGTTTTGCTTATTTCGGCGAGTTCGGTTTTCGATTGGCTTCGGCGTAACTCGGCAGGATTGGCAGCGGCCCACGCGACGACTTGATCGTCTTGCCAATGGCTGTCCTGAGGATGTTTGAAATACGCCGTTGCTATGGCAATGGGGTCTGCGCTGGTGTCGCCGCTCCAGTAGTCGACCATCGCCTTGGCTACGTCGCTCACGGCGCTGGTCGCCAGTGATCCAGCCAGCACATGCAACGGGTGTTCGGCATGGTCCTTGGCAAGTTGCGAATGAGTCGGATCGGTCGAGCCGTTCAGATGAGGGTCTTGTCCGTAACGGGTTTGCCAGTCATCGACGTTCTCGCCCAGGTGCGTGAGCATGTCTTTCATGACGATGCCGACCGCATTGCCGACGACGGCAGACAAACCCTGCAGGTAGAGCGCCGACCTTTGCAGGAACTCTACAAACGGCAGGTCGAGCCATTCGTCACGCGTTGTCAGAAAGGTATTGAAGGTGTGCAGGTAGCTCGGGTTGTGATGCTCTTCAAGCAGGATCAGCAGCACTTGCTCCCGCGGACTGCGATCACCCGCTTTGATCGGTTTGTACGTGACGTCTTCGGTCGAAAACAGAATCTCACCCAGCGGCCCGGCCACGCTTGCGAGTACATCGGTGGCGCCAAACATGCCGGTGACCAGCGGCAAGCCAGCCTTGCACGGCGCTGGGGACGTCCATGGCACGACCTCGGAGTGGCCGTTTTTGATCAGGCTCAGCTCGACGAAATTGGAGTGAGCAAAGAAGTCTTCGAGTACATGCAGCGCAGACCCGAACGCACGCATGCCGGCGAAGGTACGCTTCTCCTTCATCGCAATTGTCAGTTCAGCCTGCATGAACGCCACCGATCGCTCGATGTAGCGCTTCATCGAAGTGTCGTAGTCAATTCCCAGTAACGGGTTTGATTCCTGCACCAGCGGCTCGAAGTCCGGATCGCGGGTGGTGGGGTCAAACGCGTTCGCGTCAGTCACCTTCGGGTTGTCGATATGTTCACTCGGGCGGTAAACCCCAAGCATTGCCGGTGTCACGGTGAAGTGTTGTGCAAAGTTGCGCCTCCACCGGAAGCGCTTCACCGCCAGGACATCGACGATTCGCGTAAGGGCATTCCGGGACAGGACGTCCGGAAAGTCTTTCGGCATATTTGTGGCACGTACGATTTTCGGATCGAGCAGTTGCGAGTAGTCACGCAGCCAGTTGCCGAAGTACACCGCTTCGATCTCGTCGCGGTCAAATCCATGGGTGCTTAATACGGCTTCGATCCGTCGATGCGTCATTTGGTGATCGTCTTCGTGCCCTGCTTCAAACGCTTCACGATCTGGATCGGTATGGATAACGTCGTTGTTGCCACGGGCGTCGTTATAACGCGCCTGGATTTGTTCCGCTGCGGCTTTCCATTGAACGGTTATTTCTTGGCTCTTGTCCTGATAACCGCTGAAGCAGGTAACGATGGTCACCTCGTTTGCATCGGGTTCACCGCGCAGTGCCATCCAACGCGAAAAACGCTGGCCTTCCTCGCCCTTGGCGTCTGAGGCCAGCACCGGGTTGCCCTCGGCATCTCGATCGCTGAGGTCGTGGCGCAGAATATTGTCGATGTGATGACCAAACTCGTGCATTAGGGCATCCAGAAGCCAGGAGGTGTCCAGTCCTTGCTCGATGCGTCTGAAAAATCCCCGGTCAATACGGACAATTCGCTCACGGTTGTCGTAGTCCGCCTCGTATCCCAAGGCCTCGGTGAGGATGATTTTCGGGCTCTCTATCTGGTGCGCGAGCAAACGCTGCTGCAGCGCGTGATACGTGTGTGCAGGAATATCGCTGCCGTAGACCGTCGACAAGGCTGCTGAAAACTGCTCGGTCGTTAGCTGACCTGCCACTTGGGTCAATAGGTCCAGTGCCAGGTTGCTGTGAAGCCGCTGGTCAGAGAGGTCGATATGTTTTATGGCTGTCGCTTTGAAGGACATGATGGATTCTTCCGTGATCCCGTGAAATGAACACGCCCTGTCATCAGGGCGAGTGCGCCATTGCGCTCAGGAGGTGAGCGGGTGCGCCGTTCATTTTATGGACTGTCAGGGGAAAGCAAATCGGGAAGATCACTCCGGCCCGTAGGAGAACGGAACCGGCACATGGAGCATGTACAACTGAGTAGTGCGTAAAGAAGGGATGCGCAGGAGCGAAATAGCGGCAGCCCAAGGCTGCCGCTGCCTGACGTCAAGGTATCGCGACTTCGATCACGCCATCAGCCGTGACGCTGACTTCGGCGGTCCCGGCTTCGACGTCTGGCGCTGGAGCGCCGTCGCTGCGGGCTGCTTTCATCATCATGACCGGCGCGCGTGCATACGGTTGTGGATAGCCAGAGGTGTTGAGGTTCAGGTTGACCAGTTTGTAGCTGCTGCCGCCGAGCGCATCAGTGACCAGTTGCGCGCGGGTTTTGAAGGCAGCGACGGCGTCCTTGAGCAGGGTGTCTTCGCTGGCTTTGCGCGCGGGCTTGGAAATCGAGAAATCCATGCCGCCCATCTTCATCTCGGTGCTCAGCAACTCGCCGGTCAGCTTGGACAGTGCGGCGAAGTCGGCGCTTTCCAGGCGAAGCTCGGCACGTTCGCGCCAACCGGTGATTTTCTGGCCCTTGTCGTCATAGACCGGGTAGCTGTTGCGATTGCCCTGGCGGATGGTGACGTCCTTGACCTCGCGCGCCTGACCCAACGCCTTGTTGAGATTTTCGGTGATTTCTGCGGCCAGTTTGGCAGGATCGGCATTCTGGGATTCGCTGTAGAACGTGACCATCATCAGGTCACGCTGGACGTCTTGATTGACCTCGGCGCGCACCGAAACCTGGTTGTAATGAACGTCATCGGCCAAAGCAGGGAGGCTGGCGAGCGCTGCGGTGCCGACAGCAACGAGGGTGGCAAGAGGGCGACGGATGAACATATAAACTCCTTGTTGTGTGAACCGTGGACGATGGCTCGCCGCACGGATGCCCATGAGACTGTGATCCTGGGGTCTTGTTCCTGCACGCGATGGCCCTGCCAGCCCTGTAGGAGCGAATTCATTCGCGAGAAGACGAAACATCCGTTGCACATGTTTGGCCCGACCTGATACTTCGCGAATGAATTCGCTCCTACAGATCCATATCCCGTGTGAAGTCGAACCAGCACATGTGGCGCTTTGACGCACTAACGCTGTATTGCTGCTGTCATTGGTTATACTCGCTCCGATACGCCTGGAGCGCTCATCAGGAGAGCTCATGCTCGCCCCCGTCCAAATGCTTTCCGCCACCCGCCAAAACCTCTGGCGGCTGACCTTCGTCCGTGTGCTGGTATTGGCCGCGCAGGCCGGCTCCGTCGGGTTTGCTTACCTGTTCGATCTGCTGCCGCTGCCTTGGCTACAACTGGACGTCACGCTTGGCATATCGGGCATCGTCTGTTTGCTGACGGCCCTGCGCCTGCGCACCTCATGGCCGGTGACCGAGCTTGAATACGCCGTACAGCTGGCGTTCGATCTGTTTATCCACAGCGCGCTGCTGTTCTTTTCCGGCGGTTCGACCAACCCGTTCGTTTCTTATTATCTGGTGCCGCTGACCATCGCTGCGGTGACGTTGCCGTGGCGCTATTCGCTGATCCTGTCCGGTATCGCCCTGGCCCTGTACACCCTGATGCTGGCGCAGTTTTACCCGCTGGCAGCATTCGCGGCGTCGCGCGAGAAGTTGCAGATTTACGGCATGTGGCTGAGTTTTGCGCTGGCGGCGGGCGTGATCACCTTCTTTGCCGCGCGCATGGCCGAGGAACTGCGTCGTCAAGAACAGATGCGCGCCTTGCGCCGGGAAGAGGGCGCTCGCGATCAGCAGTTGCTCGCCGTGGCAACCGAAGCCGCTGGCGCTGCGCATGAACTGGGCACGCCGCTGGCCACCATGAGCGTGCTGCTCAAGGAAATGCGTCAGGACCACCACGACCCGGCGCTGCAGGAGGACCTGTCGATTCTGCAAGACCAGGTCAAATTGTGTAAGGAAACCCTGCAACAACTGGTGCGTGCGGCTGAAGCCAATCGCCGCCTGGCCGTGCAGGAACAGACTGTCAGTCATTGGCTGGATCAGGCGCTCAACCGCTGGCACCTGATGCGTCCCGAAGCCAGCTATCGTTTCCAACGGCTGGGGCAGGGCGAGCTACCGATGATCGCGCCGCCGCCCGACCTGACCCAGGCCCTGCTGAACCTGTTGAACAACGCCGCCGATGCCTGTGCCGAAGGGCTTGAAGTCAATCTGGACTGGGGCGATCACGAGATCTGCATCAGTATTCGGGATCATGGCCCTGGCGTACCACTGGCGGTCGCTGAACAAATCGGTAAACCCTTTTTTACAACGAAGGGCAAAGGCTTCGGCCTGGGCCTGTTCTTGAGCAAAGCCAGTGTCACCCGCGCGGGCGGCTCGGTGAAACTCTATCCTCACGAGGAAGGCGGCACGCTCACTGAGCTGCGCCTGCCCCGTGACGCACGAGGAGATGAAGCATGACTGACGAAATCCAGGTTGAAGGCGAAGAGCTGCCGCATTTGTTGCTGGTCGACGATGACGCCACCTTCACCCGCGTGATGGCACGTGCGATGGCCAGACGCGGTTTTCGCGTCAGTACCGCAGGTTCAGCCGAAGAAGGCCTGACCCTGGCTCAGGCCGATATCCCGGACTACGCGGCCGTTGACCTGAAAATGGAAGGCGACTCGGGGCTGGTGCTGTTGCCCAAGCTACTGGAACTGGACCCGGAAATGCGTGTCCTGATACTGACCGGTTATTCGAGCATCGCCACGGCGGTCGAAGCCATCAAGCGCGGCGCCTGCAACTACTTGTGCAAGCCGGCCGACGCCGATGACGTGCTGGCGGCGTTGCTGTCCGAGCACGCAGACCTCGACACCCTGGTGCCGGAAAACCCGATGTCCGTGGACCGCCTGCAGTGGGAACACATTCAGCGCGTATTGACCGAGCACGAAGGCAACATTTCTGCCACGGCGCGCGCGCTGGGCATGCACCGCCGCACCCTGCAACGCAAGCTGCAAAAGCGCCCGGTGCGTCGCTGAGGAGTTAAAACTTTATTCATGGAAGATCGTGGGTGGCGTCTGGCACATTGAGAAGACGCTACTAAATACCTGCCACTGAGCCTTAACCATGAATTTCAATGCCCAAGAGTCCACGGTCAACGACACCGTGTCAGGGAAGTTTTTTTCCCGCGTCTGGAAGCTCGTCACGCCCTATTGGCGCAGCGAAGAAAAAGGCATGGCGTGGGTTCTCCTGATCGCCGTCATCATCCTGTCGTTGTTCAGCGTATTCATCTCGGTGCTGGTCAACAGCTGGTATCGCGACTTCTATAATGCGCTGCAGAACAAAGACCTCGCTGCCTTCACCCATCTGATTCTGTATTTCTGCGGGATTGCCGCCATCGCCATCCTCGGCGCGGTGTATCGCCTTTACCTCACCCAGATGCTGACCATTCGCTGGCGTCGCTGGCTGACCGAGCAACACTTTGCCAAGTGGCTCGCGCACAAAAATTACTACCGGCTGGAGCAGGGCGGTTACACCGATAACCCTGACCAACGTCTGTCCGAAGACCTCAATAACTTCACCTCCGACACCCTTAGCCTGAGCCTCGGATTGTTGCGCACGGTGGTCAGTCTGGTGTCGTTTTCGGTCATTTTGTGGGGCGTGTCCGGCAGCATCGAGCTGTTCGGCATCACCATTCCTGGCTACATGTTCTGGGCTGCCCTGGTTTACGCGGCCGTCGGCAGTGTGCTGACGCATTTGATCGGCAAACGCCTGATCATTCTCAGCAACCAGCAGCAACGCTACGAAGCCGACATGCGATTTTCGTTGGTGCGCGTGCGTGAAAACGCCGAAAGCATTGCGCTGTCCGACGGCGAGGCCAACGAGAACGAGCGTCTGAGCAGTCGCTTCGGCATGGTCTGGAGCAACTTCTGGACGATCATGAAGGTGCAGAAACGCCTGACGTTCTTCACCGCCGGCTACTCACAGATCGCCATCATCTTTGCGTTCGTCGTCGCGGCGCCGCGTTACTTCGCGGGCAAAATCGAGTTGGGCGAGTTGATGCAGATCAACTCGGCGTTCGGCAATGTGCAGGAGAATTTCAGCTGGTTTATCGATGCGTACGCGTCGTTGGCTTCTTGGCGCGCGACTTGTGATCGTCTGCTGAGCTTTCGTCAGGCCATGGATCAGAACGAGGCCCGCGTACCGGCCATCAATGTCAGCCATGAGCAGAATGCACTGCGCCTGGAAGGCCTGGACCTGTCCCTGGCCGGTGGCCGTCAGTTGCTCACCAACGCAAACGTAAACATTGCCGCTGGCGAGAAAGTCATGCTCAGCGGCCGTTCCGGCAGCGGCAAAAGTACCTTGCTGCGAGCGATGGGTGGGTTGTGGCTCGATGGTCATGGGGCGGTAAAGTTACCTGCTCAGCGTTCATTGTTCCTGCCGCAGAAACCTTATCTGCCGATTGGCACATTGCGTGAAGCGTTGAGTTATCCACAACTGCCGGAAGTGTACCCGGCTGAGCGTTTCGCCGAGATTCTCGAGACCTGTCGTCTCAGCCATTTGATCCCGCGTCTGGACGAGAGCAATCACTGGCAACGCATGCTCTCGCCCGGCGAGCAGCAACGTGTAGCCTTCGCGCGCGCGCTGTTGTATGCGCCGCAATGGCTGTATCTGGATGAAGCAACGTCGGCAATGGATGAGGAGGATGAAGCGGCGCTTTACCAAGCTCTACTTGATGAGCTGCCGGGCTTGACGCTGTTGAGCATCGGTCATCGCAGCAGCCTGAAACGCTTCCACGGCCGTCATCTGCGCATCGACTCGGGCCAGCTGCGGGAGCAGCCGTTGCCAGAGCCGGTGGTTTAGCGCGACGCTGTCTGGACAACCCTTTTGGCTAATCAGCTCGCCGGGTGTGATCGTACAACCCGGTGAGCTATGATTAGCCTTTCACCGTATTTAGAGACGCATGTTGGATATGGAAAATCAGAGTGCTCCGCCTCGCGCCCGCCGAAAGCACCGCAGCCTGGCCCAAGAGTTGGTGACTGAGCTGTCCGAGCGCATTCGCAGTGGCCTGTTGAAGCGCGGCGACAAGTTGCCCACCGAATCGGCAATCATGGAAGAGCAGGGCGTTAGCCGCACTGTTGTGCGTGAAGCGATTTCCCGGTTGCAGGCGTCGGGCTTGGTTGAAACCCGTCATGGCATCGGCACTTTCGTGCTGGATACGCCAAGCCCTAGCGGCTTTCGCATTGATCCTGCGACCATTGTCACGTTGCGCGATGTGCTGGCGATTCTCGAACTGCGCATCAGTCTGGAAGTGGAATCGGCAGGGCTGGCGGCGCAGCGTCGTTCCGCTGAGCAACTGGCCGACATGCGCGCTGCACTGGATGCGTTGAACGAAGGCGTGTCCCATGCCAGCGATTCAGTCGGACCTGATTTTCAGTTCCACATGGCGATTGCGCTGTCGACTGGCAATCGTTACTTCACCGACATCATGAATCACCTGGGCACCAGCATCATTCCTCGCACCCGTCTGAATTCCGCGCGCATCGCTCACGATGACCATCAGCACTACATGGGTCGACTGAGCCGCGAACACGAAGAAATCTACGACGCCATCGCCCGCCAGGACTCCGACGCCGCCCGCGCCGCGATGCGCCTGCACCTGACCAACAGCCGCGAACGGTTGCGTCATGCTCACGAAGAGGCCGAGTCTCAGCGGGCTTGAATAGCCACGCCTGAAGCGCTTGTACGGTAAATGTTGGAGCGAGGCTTGCCCGCGAAGTTGGCACCGCGGTTCGCCTGACATACCGCGCCGTCTGCTTCGCGGGCAAGCCTCGCTCCAACAGGATTTTGCATCAGTCTGTAAGAGCAATAGGAAGCCGCGGCGGCTGTGACGCGGTCCGTCTGGCAAACAAAAGTAACTGAATTACGACCGGTTCCCGGCCGATCGCTGGCAAGCCAAGCTCCTACGCCCTCCGGGTAGAAGCAATCGAGCAGTCCCAGACTCATCTCTCTGCACCACCCATCCCCCCAACATTAAATTTCTCGACCCCCTATTGAGTCCTCCCGATTACAGTTGTACGATGACTTACGACATCAGCGCAGGACTGATGCTTCATCCACAAAATCCACAAAAATTGTCCCAGGGTGTTCGAATAATGAATCCACAAGAACTGAAGTCCGTCCTCTCTGCCGGTCTGTTGTCCTTCCCGGTTACCGATTTCAATGCCCAGGGCGATTTCCACCGCGCTGGCTACATCAAACGTCTGGAGTGGCTCGCCCCGTACGGCGCCACTGCTTTGTTCGCAGCCGGTGGTACTGGTGAGTTTTTCTCCCTCGCCGCCAGCGAATACTCCGAAGTCATCAAGACTGCCGTCGATACCTGCGAACACAGCGTGCCAATCCTGGCCGGTGTCGGTGGCTCGACCCGTCAAGCAATCGAATACGCTCAGGAAGCCGAGCGTCTGGGCGCCAAAGGCCTGCTGCTGCTGCCGCACTACCTGACTGAAGCCAGCCAGGACGGCGTTGCCGCTCACGTTGAAGCTGTCTGCAAATCGGTCAAGATCGGCGTTGTCGTCTACAACCGTAACGTCAGCCGCCTGACCGCTCCGCTGCTGGAGCGTCTGGCCGAGCGTTGCCCGAACCTGATCGGTTACAAAGACGGTCTGGGCGATATCGAACTGATGGTGTCGATCCGTCGCCGTCTGGGCGATCGCTTCTCTTACCTGGGCGGTTTGCCAACCGCAGAAGTCTACGCCGCGGCTTACAAGGCGCTGGGCGTGCCGGTTTACTCCTCGGCCGTGTTTAACTTCCTGCCAAAAATGGCGATGGATTTCTACCACGCCATCGCTCGCGACGATCACGAAACCGTCGGCAAGCTGATCGACGATTTCTTCCTGCCTTACCTGGACATCCGTAACCGCAAATCCGGTTACGCCGTCAGCATCGTCAAAGCAGGCGCGAAAATCGCTGGCTACGACGCAGGCCCGGTTCGTACTCCATTGACCGACCTGACTGCAGAAGAGTACGAAATGCTCGCTGCACTGATGGACAAGCAGGGCGCGCAATAAACGGCACGCACCTGATCAAGAACCGCTGAGCAATCAGCGGTTTTTTGCCGTCGGGCTGTCGCGTTTCACCGCATCAATCGCAGCTGAGCTAAGGGGCAGCGGCGAGTAGCAAACACACACATAAGATCGTTAACCCGCACAAAAAAATAATTAGTGGGAGTTCCTGACATGCTGAAAACCAAGCCGACTCACGTCCGGTATTTGATCTTGCTCATGCTGTTTCTGGTGACAACGATTAACTATGCCGACCGTGCAACCATCGCAATCGCGGGCTCCAGCCTGCAAAAAAGTCTCGGCATCGACGCCGTCACCCTCGGTTTTATCTTCTCCGCGTTCGGTTGGGCCTATGTGGCTGGTCAGATTCCTGGCGGCTGGCTGCTTGACCGCTACGGCTCCAAGAAAGTCTACGCACTGAGCATTTTCACCTGGTCGCTGTTCACCGTGCTGCAAGGCTATGTCGGTGAGTTCGGTCTCTCCACTGCGATCTTCCTGCTTTTCGCCCTGCGCTTCATGGTGGGCCTGGCAGAGGCACCTTCCTTTCCTGGCAACGCTCGCATCGTCGCGGCCTGGTTCCCGACCTCCGAGCGCGGGACTGCTTCGGCGATCTTCAACTCGGCGCAGTACTTCGCCACCGTTCTGTTCGCCCCGATCATGGGCTGGATCGTCTACACCTTCGGCTGGCAGCATGTGTTCGTGGTCATGGGCAGCATCGGCATCATCTTCTCGCTGATCTGGCTGAAAGTTATCCACAGCCCGCGTAACCACCCGAAAATCAACAAGGAAGAGTTCGACCACATTGCCAACAACGGCGGCATGGTCGACATGGATCAGGACAAGGGCAAAGGCTCGGCCAGCGGCCCGAAATGGGACTACGTGCGTCAGCTGCTGACCAACCGCATGATGCTCGGCATTTACCTGGCGCAGTACTGCATCAACGGCATCACCTACTTCTTCCTGACCTGGTTCCCGGTGTACCTGGTTCAAGAACGCGGCATGACCATTCTCAAGGCCGGTTTCATTGCTTCGTTGCCTGCGATCTGCGGCTTCATCGGCGGTGTACTGGGCGGGGTGATTTCCGACTACCTGCTGCGCAAAGGCCACTCGCTGACCTTCGCCCGCAAGGCGCCAATCATCGGCGGTCTGCTGCTCTCGACTTCCATCGTGACCTGTAACTACGTCGATATCGAATGGGTCGTCGTCGGCTTCATGGCTTTGGCGTTCTTCGGCAAAGGCGTGGGCGCGCTGGGTTGGGCGGTGATGTCCGACGCTTCGCCAAAACAGATTGCCGGCTTGAGCGGCGGCCTGTTCAACATGTTCGGCAACATCGCATCGATCACCACCCCGATCGTGATTGGGTACATCATCAGCACCACCGGTTCGTTCAAATGGGCCTTGGTGTTCGTCGGCGCCAACGCGCTGGTGGCGGTGATCAGCTACGTCTTCATCGTCGGTGAAATCAAACGTGTAGAACTCAAGGAAACCCCATCGAAGGGTGTCCTACCGGCCAGTGAAGCCGATCTTTCTCAAGCGAAACTCTGAGGAAAAACCGTGATGAACTTGATCCAACATGCCGACTCGCCGCGTTACATCCGCTTGCACGCGCTTGATAACGTCGTCGTCGTGGTCAATGACCAAGGCGTTCCGGCGGGGACAGAATTCGATAACGGTCTGGTAACCATCGATAACGTTCCGCAGAGCCACAAGGTCAACACCGTGGACATTGCCGAAGGTGAGCCGATCATTCGTTATGGCCACACCATCGGCTACGCGCTGCAACCGATTCCGAAGGGCAGTTGGGTCAAGGAAGATCAATTGCGCATGCCGTCGGCGCCGCCACTGGACAGTCTGCCAATGTCCGATGCGGTGCCGGTGAGGGGTGAAGCGCTGGAAGGCTTCACCTTCGAGGGCTATCGCAATGCTGACGGCACGGTCGGCACGCGCAACATTCTAGGGATTACCACCACGGTTCAGTGCGTGACTGGCGTGCTGGACTTTGCGGTAAAGCGAATCCGCGAAGAGCTGCTGCCCAAATACCCGAACGTCGATGACGTCGTGGCCATCACCCACAGCTACGGCTGCGGCGTGGCCATCACGGCCAAAGACGCCTACATCCCGATTCGTACCGTGCGCAACTTGGCGCGCAACCCGAACCTGGGCGGCGAAGCGCTGGTGATCAGTCTGGGTTGCGAGAAATTGCAGGCCGGGCAAGTCATGCACGAGGACGACGCTTCGGTGGACCTCACCGATCCGTGGCTGTACCGCCTGCAGGATTCCAGTCACGGCTTCAATGAAATGATCGAGCAGATCATAGAGCTGGCCGAGACCCGTTTGAAGAAGCTCGATCAGCGTCGTCGCGAAACCGTGCCGGCCTCCGAGTTGATTCTGGGCATGCAGTGCGGCGGCAGTGACGCGTTTTCCGGCATCACCGCCAACCCGGCTTTGGGTTATGCCTCGGACTTGCTGCTGCGCGCAGGCGCTACAGTGATGTTCTCTGAAGTGACCGAAGTGCGCGATGCAATCTATTTGCTGACCTCGCGCGCGGAAACCATGGAGGTCGCCGAAGGGCTGGTGCGCGAAATGGACTGGTACGACCGTTACCTGGCCAAAGGCGAAGCGGACCGCAGCGCCAACACTACGCCCGGCAACAAAAAGGGCGGGCTGTCGAACATTGTCGAGAAGTCCTTGGGCTCAATCGTCAAATCCGGTAACAGCGCGATCAACGCGGTGCTGGGCCCTGGCGAGCGTGTGACGCGCAAAGGGCTGATCTTCTGCGCGACGCCAGCGAGCGATTTTGTCTGCGGGACGCTGCAACTGGCGGCCGGGATGAACCTGCACGTGTTCACCACCGGGCGCGGCACGCCGTATGGTCTGGCGATGTCGCCGGTGGTGAAGGTGTCGACTCGAACCGAGCTGGCACAGCGCTGGCCGGACCTGATCGACATCGACGCCGGGCGGATTGCCACAGGGCGGGCGAGCATCGAGGACTTGGGTTGGGAGCTGTTCCATTTCTATCTGGATGTCGCGAGCGGCAAAAAGAAGACCTGGACCGAGCACTATCGTTTGCACAACGACATCACTTTGTTCAACCCAGCGCCGATTACTTGATTGATCGCCTTCGCGGGCAAGCTCACTCCTACAGGACAGCGTTGGACCTGTGGGAGCGGACCTATCCGCGAAGACGTCGTCACATCCGGTACATATCTATCGCCTGAAAAACTGCCTTCGCGGACAGGTCCGCTCCCACGAGTTTGGGTACGGCAACAGATGTGCGCCGATCACGGATTCTGTTGGAGCGAGGCTGCCCCTCCTACAATTCCTGCCGCTCAATGCCGCACATGATCCTTGTGCGGATGCTCACCGCAAAACCTGGCCAGGGTCACGATGCTTCGAGTGATCGGCATCGGGATGTTTACTTTGGCTGCCATCTCCAACACAGCATCGCCAATTGCCGCCAGTTCCAGCGGCAAACCCTTGTCGAAGTCCTGCAGCATCGACGTGCGCACAGCGCCCATGCTGGCGCCAAACTGCATGAACGTCGTCGGCTCCATGCTCAGTCGCGCGTCGTAGGCCGAGGCAACAGCCATCGCTTCGTGAAAGGTCGCAAGCGCCAGTTCGCGCATATCCGGCAGGCCATAGATCTGCTCAAGCGTGGCACCGGTCACCACCGACACCGGGTTTGAGGTCAGATTGGCAATGATCTTGGTCCACAGCTGATCGCGAATCCTGTCCGAGCCTTGGGCTTCAATGCCTGCGCGGTAAATCAGCGACGAGAGTTCTTCCAGGCGGGGCGTCAGTTCATTGTTCAGTTCACCGAAGATGATCCGGTAGGGGTTGTGGGTTTTGACCACGCCGGGCGCCGAGCTCTGCGCGGTCATGAACACAACACAGCCAATGACGTTATTCAGGTTCAGCGATTCCTCCAGCACCCCGTCAGGATCGACGCTGGCAATACGTTCCCCGTCAAACTGGCCGCCTTCGCCGTGGAAATACCACCACGGCACCCCGTTGATCATCGGGATCACCAACGTGTCAGGACCAATCAGCGGCTGAATCTGCGGCAATAGCGTGGTCAGCGAAGGCGCTTTGGTGCACAGAAAAACCACATCCTGCTCGCCGAGGGTTTGCGCGCTGTCGCTGGCGTTGACCTTGACGTGATGGCGCCCCTCCAAATCGTGCAGGTGAATGCCGTTGCGTTGCAGGGCGTCGAGGGTCTTGCCGCGGGCGAAGACGTTAACCGGCTGACCGCTCAGGGCAATGCGCGCCGCCAGCGTGCAACCAATGGCACCAGCGCCCGCAATGCAGACGCGCAAGGAAGAAGAATTCATGACAGCTCCAGATGACCAAACATCGGCTGCGCGAAAGGCCAGCCAGTTGTGCAATATCGCCTGAATCTCACGGTGGGCGTTAGTCTCAATGGCGCTCGGTGTTGATCGCGTTGTCGCGATACGCCGTTTCTGTAGGGGCGAATTTATTCGCGAGGCTTTTTGCTCGGCACACTATTTTTGATCGCTCGCCAACACGTTGGCTCCTACAGTGCCAAGCGCGTTTTACAAATTCCCGCCTGTCCGCTTCCCGTCGCCCGTACCTGAACTTACGGTCCCGTTCCTTCCTCCCTATTTTATACAGGCGGCGCAAGCCTTACGCGCCGCGCCGCAGCTTACTGGCTAAGGCCAAAAAAGGAGAAGTTCATGCGTGCATTGACCTACCACGGTGCCCACGACGTACGCGTCGAAACCGTCGCCGACCCGATCATTCAGGAAGCCGATGACGTCCTCCTCAAAGTCACGGCTACTGCCATCTGTGGCTCGGATCTGCACCTGTATCGCGGCAAGATTCCTGCGACCGAGCATGGCGATATCTTCGGCCACGAATTCATGGGGATCGTCGAAGAAGTTGGCCCGCAAGTGACCGCAGTCAAGCCGGGTGATCGCGTGGTGATCCCGTTTGTGATCGCCTGCGGTGGTTGTTTCTTCTGCCAGATGGATCTCTTTGCCGCGTGTGAAACAACCAATACCGGTCGTGGGGCGATTCTGAACAAAAAGTCGATTCCACCCGGAGCTGCACTGTTTGGCTTCAGCCATTTGTACGGTGGTATTCCGGGCGGGCAGGCGGAATACGTGCGTGTGCCCAAGGGCAACGTCGGGCCATTCAAAGTGCCAGGCAATCTCTCGGATGAGAAGGTTTTGTTCTTGTCAGACATCCTTCCGACGGCTTATCAAGCCGTTCTCAACGCGGGTGTTGGTCAGGGCTCGAGTCTGGCCATTTACGGCGCGGGGCCGGTGGGTCTGCTGGCTGCAGCGTGCGCCAAGATGCTCGGGGTCGAGCAGATTTTTATGGTCGATCACCACGCCTATCGATTGGCTTACGCGCAATTCACCTACGGCGTCATTCCGATCAATTTCGACGAAGACGATGATCCGGCCGACACTATCATCCGCCAGACCAAAGGCATGCGCGGCGTGGATGGCGTGGTCGATGCGGTGGGGTTCGAAGCCAAGGGCAGCACCACTGAAACCATCCTCGCCACGCTCAAGCTCGAAGGCAGCAGCGGCAAGGCTTTGCGTCAGTGCATTGCGGCTGTTCGTCGTGGTGGCACGGTCAGTGTCCCGGGGGTATACGCCGGGTTCATTCACGGCTTCATGTTCGGTGACGCGTTCGATAAAGGCCTTACCTTCAAGATGGGCCAGACGCACGTTCAGCGCTATTTGCCAGAGCTGCTGGAATACATCGAAAGCGGTGCGCTGGCGCCGGAAGCGATTGTCACGCACCGCATGTCACTCGAAGAGGCGGTGGAGGGTTACCGGATCTTCGACAAGAAAGAAGAAGACTGCCGCAAGATTATCCTGACGCCAGGGTTTGATAGCCGCACTGAGTTGTCGGCCAATGATGTGGTGGTGGAGTAGAGGTTCGTCTGATTAGGTCGCTCCAACAGAGTGACGCGACCTGTAGGAGCGAACTTGTTCGCGAGAGGGCATGTTTGATACGCCGGGGTGCCTGCCTCGCCAACAAGTTGGCTCCTACAGAATTGCGGGCCCCGTAGGGCCGCGCTTATGTAAACGCTGCTGAATGCGGGTAATCCACGATCCGCGAGCCAATGACCATCTCGCTGATCCAGTTGGTTAGCATCGTCGTGTACGCGTGCTGACTGGAGTCGCTGGTCAGCGCATGGTCGGCGCCGTCTACCAGCCGATACGTCAGCGAGTGTGCCATGTCGAACGCCGTGCGATAGCTCATCACGGTGGCGTGCGGCACGTAATCGTCGGTTTCTGATTCGACCAACAGCACATCGCCCTTGAAATCCTTGCAAGCAGCCAACGCCCGATTGTCCGCGGCGGTTACGGCGGAGCGTCGATAGTGCGCCAGCTTGTCGCGGTCCAGCGCTTGCTTGGGCATGTCCCAGTCCGCATCCCAGTACAACGCGGGCACTCGCAGCGCCAACCAGCGTACCGGGCGAATACCGCTCAGAATGGTCGCCAGGTAGCCGCCATAACTGCTGCCGATCACCGCAATTGCGTTGTTATCCACAGCGGGGTGGCTGGCCAGCCGATCGTACGCGGCCAAGAGGTCAGCCATGCTTTGTTCACGGGATACTGACGCGCGCATCTCATGAGTACGTTCGTGGCCACGCAAATCGAACGTCAGGCAAACACAGCCTAGCCCCGTGATGTTTTTGGCCCGAGCCAAGTCCCGCTGCTGACTGCCGCCCCAACCGTGGACGAAGAGGATGCCGGGCAATTTGGCGCCCGGCGTAAGAATGGTGCCGGAAATGCTTTGATCATCGACGGCGATGTCGATGGTTTCACTGCGAACCGTCATAGGGCTGGACCTGTGTGAATTTGGTGATGAAGCCGACGTCTGGGTCATCGCCTTCGTAAAGCACGTTAGCGTCTGCGGGCAGGGTGGTTTCGCCGTAGATTTCGTGGGTCGACACGCTGATATGGTTCAGGCCCGGATCGGCGGCGAACGCCACCAGCGCCTGGACTTCCGCCGGACTCGCACCGCCGATTCGCCAGGACTGCTCGAGCACGCCGGAGCACACCTGCCCGCGTGAGTTCGTGCCATGTGCGATGTCGTAGTTGCGCCTTGACGCGAGGAAGTCCGGGAAGCAATCGTGTGCCGCTTTCTCGTAAGTCATCGCCTGATTGACCGACTTTCTGACATCCGCGTCGAGATCGAGTTTGAGCAATTCGTCGTAGTCGCCACGTACCAGCCACAGTTCCGACCCTCCATAAACCGTTTCGCCGTCGTTGTCTTGCGTCAGGCTTTGGGTGCCGTGATAGCTGATCACGATGCCCGCCACCTGGATCTGCCCGACGCTGTAAGTGATGACGTCGTGCAGGTCCTCTTCAAGCACCAGGCCCCATTCCTCGACCTGCGCACTGTCTTGCGCGTCGATGGCCTGATCGAGTTCTGCCTGAGTCTGCGCGACGATCTGGCCCCGTCCAGCGGTGGCCAATACTGGCTTGACCCTGACCGGGCCGTTTTCGAGCAATCGCTTCCCGGCCCGGTGGGCATCGGCGAGATTGAACACGGTAAAGCCGAGCAGAACTGAATCAGCGGCGTCTTCAAAAAATTTATCCGACCAACCTTCCGGTTTCGCCGTGGCGTCATCGAGCAAGGGGTGGGAGATCGCCTTGGTGGCCATGAACGGGTGCTGGATCAAGCCGCCGAAGAAGTCGCGCACTGAACGAATATTCAACGCATCGACAGCGTCTTTGCCGATCAGTGTGTCGGAAGGGATGAAATACAGCCCCGGGCCTTTATGCAGGGCGGGATCGTATAAGCCGGAGAATCTGGCGCCCAGCAGCCTGGCGATCTGCTCGCCAAGGGCCGAGTGCACGCCGACTTCATGTGTAGCGAGTTTCTTATGGGTGGAGAGCAGAACAACTTCAGACTTTGCAGTGCTGGTTTCTGACCCGCTCATGCACAAACTCCCTGTTCAAAAATTGGCAGCGCGTTCCTGTGTAGGAGCCAACTTGTTGGCGAGGCGATCTACAGGTAACGCCGCGTGAACCGCCTCGCCAACAAGTTGGCTCCTACAGGATTGCGTTGACGTCATATCTTCTGTAGGAGCGAACTTGTTCGCGAGGCGATCTACAGGTAATGCCGCGTGAACCGCCTCGCCAACAAGTTGGCTCCTACAGGTGTGCGTCGGCGTCAGGACGTAAAGGTAAGAAGCCCACACAGCTGCGTAGTTCCTCAGCGCTGATCAGTGGCCATCTTGTTAACCTGCTCGTCGGACAGCGGTTCCGGGAACGGTTGGGTGTGATCGATCTCAACGCCGTCACCCATCGCCTTGTACTTTTTACGCAGCGCGTGCAGCTCTTTCTGATCCAGATTGTCGAGGCTGAGCACTGCGTTTTGCGCGTCTTTGGACACCCGCAGCAGCTCGTCGATTTTGATGTGCAGCTCGTCTGTATCGCGGTTCTGAGTGTTTTGAATCAGGAATACCATCAGGAACGTGATGATGGTGGTCGAGGTATTGATGATCAGCTGCCAGGTGTCGTTGTAGTGAAACATTGGCCCAGTGCAGGCCCATGTGGCGATCAGCAAAACGGCGATCAGAAAGGTCTTGGGGCTGCCTGTCCACTTAGATAACGCCTGAGCGAACCTGGAGAATTTCATTGCCGGTGTCCTTGGTACAAATGAGTGATACCTAAGGGACCGCAGTAGGGCTTTGAAATTTCTTATTACAAAATGAAATCGCTGACAGCTTCAGCGCCAGTCGAACACCTGATTCGCATTATGAGTGCTGGCCTGCGCCAATGCGTCGGGCTCCACGCCCATGATCCCTGCTAGCGCCGCGCAAATATCGGGCAAGTGTTCCGGGCTGTTGCGCTGATTGGGATACATCGCGGGCGCCATGTCCGGTGAGTCGGTTTCCAGAACAACGCTGTCCAGCGGCAGATCGGCGAGCACACGATGCATGCGCAGCGCCTGTGGCCAGGTTGCCGCGCCGCCCAGACCCAGTTTGAACCCCAGCTTGATGTACTCGCGCGCTTCTTCGCGACTGCCGGCGAACGCGTGAACGATCCCCGCCCGCTTGAGCTTGAAGCGTTTGAGCGTTGCGAGGACATCGGCGTGACTGCGGCGCACATGGAGCAGCGCGGGCAGGTTGAAGTCGGCGGCCATCTGTAACTGAGCTTCGAACACCTGTTGCTGGCGCGTGCGGTCCAGACTTTCAAGGTAGTAATCCAGACCGATTTCGCCGATGGCGCAGAGCTTCGGATGCCCGGCCAGATGACTCAATCGCTCGCGCAATTCGTCCAGATGCGCCGGGAGATGCTCATCGATGTAAATCGGGTGCAGCCCCAATGCGGCGTACACCGACGGCTCGCTCAGCGCCAAATCCCACACCCGTTGAAGATTGCGCTGATAGACGCCCAGCACCACCACACGCTCGATGCCCAGTTGCTGGCAATTAGCTAGCACCTCAGAGCGATCCTTATCGAAATCGTCGAAGTCCAGATGGGTGTGGGTATCGAACAGCTTCAACGTCAGACCTCGTGGATGCGTTGCTTGAACGTGCGGACGATGGCGTGCACCCCCGGTTCGTAAACGTCTTTCTCAACGGCATCCAGCGCCAGGGACAAGGCTTTTTCCGCAATCAGCTGATGCTGCTGCGCCATGGCATTGACTGGCAACGGCAGAAGGTCCAGCAACTGGGTGTCGCCAAAAGTGCCGAGATGGAGCTGGTCCGGATTCAGCGTGCGTTTTTGCAACAGGTCGAAAACGCCCTGCAGCAATACGTAGGACGTGGTGATCAACGCATCGGGCATGTGGCCGAGTCGGTCGAACAGTTCCGTGGCCAGACGTAAGCCACAGTCGCGACTGAATGCTTCGCCGTGCTCGATGAACACCTCGCCCGTGAAGCCGTCGAGGGCGTCTTTAAAGCCTGCAGTGCGTTCGCGGCTCACGCTCAGTTCCGGGCGCGCGCCGAGCAGGGCGATGTGGCGGGGGCGGGTTTCCAGTAAGCTGCGGGTCAGTTGCTGGCTGGCGTCATGGTCATCGCTGACCACCGAGCAGAACAGCTCAGGGTCCATTTCCCGGTCGATGGCGATGATCGGCAGCCCTTGTTTTTGCAGCGCGCGGTAACTGTCATCGCTGGCCGGAAGACAGCTTGCGACGAACAGCGCATCGCATCGACGGGCGCGAAACAGCTGCAACAATTGCAGCTCACTGATGGGGTCATCGTCGGAACTGGCGATCAGCAACTGATAGCCGCGAGCCCGGGCGCCTTGTTCAAGTTGCTTGGCGATCCGCGCGTAACTGGGGTTCTCCAGGTCCGGCAGAATAAAACCCAGCGTGCGCGTATGACGACTGCGCAAGCCGGCGGCCTGAGGGTTAGGCCGGAAACCATGTTCATCGACCACCGCGCGAACACGCTCCACGGTAGCGCTGCTGATGCGTTGCTGTTCGGCCTTGCCGTTGATCACGTAGCTGGCAGTCGTCACGGACACACCCGCCAAGCGCGCAATATCACTGAGTTTCAACCCGAACATTCCTTTTGTTGTGTGAGGCGGGCTTGATCATATCGCCGAGGATTCTCACCGATCTGGGTCATCATTGCATCAGACTCATGCCAGACGACGCTTTACTGTAGGAGCGAATTTATTCGCGAGACGATCTTACGTCCGGCAAACGGTGTGAGCTGAAAATCCTCTCGCGAATAAATTCGCTTCTACAGATTCGACCGGATGGACTTCAACCCAACGAGATTATCGAGTAACGTGCCCGGCGATTTAGATTAAACGATTCAGCTATCGTATTTACGGCGCTGAACTTGCGTTCAAGCGGTGGTCAGAGTGGTATCGCTTTTACGCTGACACGATCGATCATCGATGATCGATCTACAAAACAAGAACCGGGCGCGCCCTGCGCTGTAAGGAGAGAAGCATGCTCGAACTCACCATAGAGCAAATTTCCATGGCGCAAGCGGCGGCGGACAAACCCGCTGCCTTAAAGCTGCTCGCCGATTTGCTGGTGGCCGACGGCCTGGTAGCCGAAGGTTATCTCGCCGGGCTGCAGGCCCGCGAGCAGCAGGGTTCGACTTTCCTGGGTCAAGGCATCGCCATCCCCCACGGCACCCCGGACACCCGCGAGCTGGTATTCGCCACCGGCGTGCGCCTGATGCAATTCCCGGAAGGCGTGGATTGGGGCGACGGCCAGATCGTCTATCTCGCCATCGGCATCGCCACCAAGTCCGATGAGCACCTGCGTTTGCTGCAATTGCTGACCCGTGCCCTCGGCGAAACCGACCTCGGTGAAGCGTTGCGTCAGGCCCAAAGTCCAGAAGCGCTGCTCAAACTGCTGCAAGGCGCGCCGCAAGCGTTGGCGCTGGATGCGCAGATGATCAGCCTCGGCGTTTCCGTGGATGATTTCGAAGAACTGGTCTGGCACGGCGCGCGCCTGCTGCGTCGAGCCGACTGCGCCAGCAACGGTTTTGCCGCCGTACTGCAACAGGTCGAGCCACTGCCTTTGGGCGATGGCTTGTGGTGGCTGCACAGCGAACAGATGGTCAAGCGTCCAGGCCTTGCGTTCGTCACACCCGACAAACCGATTCGCCACCTCGGTCAGCCACTGACGGGGCTGTTCTGTCTGGCCAGTCTGGGCGAAGCCCATCAAGCGTTGCTTGAGCGACTGTGCGCGTTATTGATCGAAGGCCGTGGCCACGAACTGGGCAGCGCGAAAAACAGCCGCGCGGTGCTGCAAGTGTTGGGCGGCGAGGTGCCCGAAGACTGGCCCACTGAGCGTATCGGTCTGGCCAACGCTCACGGACTCCACGCGCGCCCGGCGAAAATCCTCGCGCAACTGGCCAAAAGCTTCGAGGGCGATGTGCGGGTGCGCATCGTCGACGGCGGCGAAAGCGCTGTGTCGGTCAAAAGCCTGAGCAAACTGCTGAGCCTGGGTGCGCGACGGGGTCAGGTGCTGGAATTCATCGCCGAGCCCAACGTGGCCGGCGACGCCTTGCCTGCGCTGATCGCCGCCGTTCGTGAAGGCCTTGGCGAGGACATCGAGCCGCTGCCCACCGCTGCTGCACCCACACCCATTGCGGCGGTTGTCGCCAAAACGCTCCAGGCCCCGGCCGACGGCAGCCAGATCCAGGCTATAGCCGCATCTCCCGGCATCGCTATCGGGCCGGCTCATGTTCACGTGCTGCCGGTGTTCGATTACCCGCTGCAAGGCGAGTCCCACGCTGCCGAGCACGAGCGTCTGCAATCGGCGCTGGCCGAGGTGCGTGAAGACATTCAGCGCCTGATTCAGCGCAGCACCGCCAAGGCAATCCGCGAAATTTTTATCACTCATCAGGAAATGCTCGACGACCCGGAGTTGGTGGACGAAGTCGCCGCGCGCCTGAAGAAAGGCGAGAGCGCGGCGGCCGCCTGGATCAACGTGATCGAAGAAGCGGCCCGTCAGCAGGAACAGCTGCAAGACGCGTTGCTGGCCGAACGCGCTGCAGACTTGCGTGACGTCGGGCGCCGGGTGCTGGCGCAGATCTGTGGCGTCGATGACCTGGTCGAGCCTGAGCAACCTTACATTCTGGTGATGGACGAAGTGGGTCCTTCTGATGTCGCGCGCCTGGACCCGGTGCGTGTCGCGGGGATTTTGACCGCGCGCGGTGGCGCCACTGCCCATAGCGCCATCGTCGCTCGCGCTCTGGGCATTCCGGCGCTGGTGGGGGCGGGCGATGCGGTGCTGTTGATCAAGTCCGGTACGACGCTGCTGATCGACGGCCAGCGTGGTCGTTTGAACGTGGCACCGGATGAGGCCACTGTGCAGCGCGCCATTCAGGACCGCGACACCCGAGACAAACGCTTGCAGGCCGCTGCCGCATTACGCTTTGAACCTGCGCTCACACGCGACGGCCATGCAGTCGAAGTGTTCGCCAACATTGGTGACAGCGCAGGCACGCCGGCTGCGGTGGAGCAGGGCGCCGAGGGCATTGGCCTGCTGCGCACCGAATTGCTGTTCATGGCCCACAGTTCCGCCCCGGATGAAGCCACGCAAGAAGCCGAATACCGCCGCGTGCTCGACGACCTGCAAGGTCGTCCGCTGGTGGTCCGCACCCTTGATGTCGGCGGCGACAAACCCTTGCCCTACTGGCCGATCGACAAGGAAGAAAATCCTTTCCTTGGCGTGCGCGGCATCCGTCTGACCTTGCAGCGACCCGATGTCATGGAAAGCCAGCTGCGCGCCTTGTTGCGTGCGGCTGACAGTCGCCCTTTGCGGATCATGTTCCCCATGGTCGGCACGGTTGAGGAGTGGCGTCAGGCGCGGGACATGACCGAACGTTTACGCCTGGAAATCCCGGTCGCGGATTTACAGTTGGGGATCATGATCGAAGTGCCGTCAGCCGCGCTGCTGGCGCCGGTCCTGGCCAAAGAGGTGGATTTCTTCAGTGTCGGCACCAACGACCTGACCCAGTACACCCTGGGCATCGACCGCGGCCATCCGACGCTTTCGGCCCAGGCTGACGGCCTGCATCCGGCCGTGCTGCAACTGATCGACATCACGGTTCGCGCGGCCCATGCCCATGGCAAATGGGTCGGTGTATGCGGCGAGCTGGCGGCAGATCCAGTAGCAGTGCCGATTCTGGTGGGGCTTGGGGTCGATGAATTAAGCGTTTCGGCGCGCAGCATTGGCGAAGTCAAAGCCTGCGTGCGCGAATTGAATCTTATCGGTGCAAAACAGCTGGCGCAGGCGGCCTTGACCGTCGGCACGGCTGGCGAAGTCCGCGCGCTTGTGGAGGGCCTGTAATGGCGAAAATTCTGACATTGACCATGAATCCGGCGCTGGACCTGACCGTGCAGTTGGGCCCGTTGCAGGTCGGCCAGGTCAACCGCAGCGAAGCCATGCTCAGTCACGCCGCAGGCAAGGGCCTGAACGTGGCGCAGGTGCTGGCCGATCTTGGTCATGAGCTGACGGTGGCGGGCTTTCTCGGCGTGGACAATCAGCAGCCGTTTGAAACGCTGTTCGCCCAGCGCGGCTTTATCGATGAGTTCGTGCGCGTGCCGGGGGAAACCCGCAGCAACATCAAGCTGGCCGAAAGCACCGGGCGGATTACCGACGTCAATGGCGCCGGGCCGCAGGTTAGCGTCGAGGCGCAACAAGCGTTGGCGGCGCGGATCGAGCAGATCGCACCGGGTTTTGATCTGGTGGTGGTGGCAGGCAGCTTGCCCCGTGGCGTCGATGCGCAATGGCTCAAAGCCTTGCTGCTGCGCCTCAACGCCCAAGGTTTGAAAGTGGCGCTGGACACCAGTGGCGAAGCGTTGCGCGCAGGGCTTGAAGCCGCGCCGTGGCTGATCAAGCCCAATACCGAAGAGCTGGCGGACGCCCTCGATTCGCCGATCATTTCGATTGCCGCCCAGGCAGAAGCCGCCGCGCGCTTGCGCGAGAACGGCATCGAGCATGTGGTGATCTCCCAAGGCTCCGAAGGCGTGCACTGGTTCAGTTCCAGCGTGGCGTTGCAGGCGTTGCCGCCCAAGGTCACTGTTGCTAGCACTGTCGGCGCCGGTGATTCGTTGCTAGCGGGCATGGTTCACGGTTTGCTAAGCGGCCATCCCGCCGAGCAGACCCTGCGTATAGCCACGGCAATTGCCGCCATGGCCGTCACCCAGATCGGTTTCGGCATCAACGACGTCGCACAGCTCAAGCGACTTGCCAGCGGCGTCAACGTACGTCCGTTGACTGAACAATGAGTGCGCTCACGTTGTTCAAACGCACTTTCTGTAGGAGCGAACTTGTTCGCGAGGCGTCCTGGCAGGCACACCGCGTCAGCCGTCTCGCCAACAAGTTGGCTCCTACAGAAGTCTGCGTCGTTCGGAGGGCACCCAAAATAGCCCGTTCAGTTTGTGTTGAAAGGAGAGGTTGGTAATGAAGTTAGCGATTGTTACGGCCTGTCCCAACGGCAAGATCAGCAGTGTCCTCAGCGCGCGTTTACTTGATGCCGCCGCGCAACGCCAGGGCTGGAGCACTAGCGTTGAGGTGCACAACCCGCGCAACCTGGAACAACAACTGACCGATGCCGATATCGAGGCGGCAGACTGGGTTCTGGTGGTCAACACCGGCCCGCTGGACCTGACCCGTTTTGCCGGCAAGCGTCTGCATCAAGCGACGCCCGCGCAAGCGTTGCAGGACGTCGATGGCTTCCTGCGCAACGCTGCCGAACTGGCAAAACCGTACGTTGCACCGTCCGCTTCCGACTCCGCGCCTTTAGCGATTTCTGCTCAGCCGCGATTGGTGGCGATAACGGCCTGTCCTACCGGCGTTGCGCACACCTTCATGGCCGCCGAGGCCATCCAACAGGCCGCCAAGAAGCTCGGCTATGAGTTGCAAGTCGAGACCCAAGGCTCGGTCGGCGCACGTAACCCGCTCAGTGCCCAGGCCATCGCCGACGCCGATGTGGTATTGCTCGCAGCCGATATCGAAGTCGCGACCGAGCGCTTCGCGGGCAAGCGAATCTATCGCTGCGGCACTGGTATCGCGCTGAAGCAGTCCGAGGCAACGCTGAAAAAAGCACTCGCTGAAGCCGAGGTCGAATCTTCGGCCAGCGCTTCGAAAACACCTGCCAAGCAAGAGAAAACCGGGGTCTACAAACACTTGCTGACGGGTGTCTCGTTTATGCTGCCGATGGTGGTGGCGGGCGGTTTGTTGATCGCGCTGTCGTTCGTGTTTGGCATTCATGCAGCCGAAGAGCCAGGCACCTTGGCTGCCGCTCTGAAACAGATCGGCGCTGGCGCTGCGTTCCAGCTGATGGTGCCATTGCTGGCCGGTTATATCGCTTATTCGATTGCCGATCGGCCAGGGCTTGCCCCCGGCATGATCGGCGGTCTGCTGGCGAGCACCCTGGGCGCCGGATTTATTGGCGGGATCATCGCCGGTTTCCTCGCGGGATACAGCGCCTGGGCGGTCAATCGCTATGCCAAGTTGCCGCCAAGCCTGGAAGCGCTCAAACCGATTCTGATCATTCCGTTGCTGGCGAGCGCATTTACCGGGTTGGTGATGATCTACGTGGTCGGCCAGCCGGTCGCGGCAATGCTTGCAGGCCTGACGCATTTTCTCGACACCATGGGCACCGCCAACGCCGTACTGCTGGGCGTATTGCTCGGCGCGATGATGTGCGTTGACTTGGGTGGGCCGATTAACAAGGCGTCGTATGCGTTTTCGGTGGGTTTGCTGGCGTCGAGCAGTGGGGCGCCGATGGCCGCGACCATGGCAGCGGGCATGGTGCCGCCGATTGGTATGGGCATCGCGTCGTTCATTGCCCGCCGCAAGTTCGCCCAGAGTGAACGGGAAGCGGGCAAAGCGGCCTTGGTGTTGGGGCTGTGTTTCATCTCCGAAGGTGCAATCCCGTTTGCCGCCAAAGACCCGTTGCGGGTGATCCCGGCGAGCATCGCGGGTGGCGCGCTGACTGGCGCGTTGTCGATGTACTTCGGCTGCAAACTCATGGCGCCCCATGGCGGGCTTTTCGTACTGCTGATCCCGAACGCGATCAACCATGCGCTGCTGTATCTGCTGGCGATCGTCGCGGGCAGTCTGGTGACCGGGTTGCTGTATGCCGTGCTGAAACGGCCGGAAGTGGTTGAGCTCGATGCGGTGCCTGCCGGGGCTTGATTTACCTCGGCCCAGCGCAGGACCGGTAGGAGCTGCCGAAGGCTGCGATGCGGTACATCTGACACACCGCAATCGCAGCCTCCCGCGGGTCGTCAGCTCCTACAAAAAACGCGTCGGCGGCCAGGATCAGAAGCGCGCTGTCACATTCCAGCCAACATCAGGCTGTAGGTTTTACCCCTTCGCATTCGTTTGATGGGGATACACATGACTCAGTTCGACCTGACCCGCCGCCGCATCATTCAAGCTGCCGGCGCCGGTTTGCTGTTGCCTGGCCTTGCGCCTGCGGTCATCGCGTCCGTCAAAGACCGTCCGAAAATGACCGATGGCGTGCAGTCCGGCGACTTGCAGGGTGATCGCGCGATGGTCTGGAGTCGCAGCGATCGCCCTTCGCGCATGGTGGTCGAGTGGGACACCCGCAGCATGTTCACCAACCCGCGCCGCAGCGTTTCGCTGCTGGCCGACCAGCGCACCGACTTCACGGCTCGCGTGGAACTGACCGGCCTGCCCACCGATCAAGCCATCTTCTACCGAGTGTCCTTCGAAGACGCCCAAACCGGTGTCGCCAGCGAGCCCTGGTTCGGCCACCTGCGCAGCGTGCCGCAGACCAAACGCGATATCCGCTTCGTCTGGAGTGGCGACACCGTCGGACAGGGCTTCGGCATCAATCCGGACATTGGCGGCATGCGCATCTACGAAGCCATGCGCCTGCGCCTGCCGGACTTCTTCATCCACAGCGGCGACACCATTTACGCCGACGGCCCGGTGCCCGCCGAGATCGTCGCAGAAAACGGCCGCGTCTGGCGCAACGTCACCACCGAGGCCAAGAGCAAAGTCGCTGAGACGCTGGACGAATATCGCGGCGCTTATCGCTACAACCTGCTCGACGACAACCTGCGCCGTTTCAACGCCGAGGTGCCACAGATCTGGCAGTGGGACGACCACGAGGTGTGCAACAACTGGTCGCCGACCAAGCAACTGGATGATCGCTACAAGGTGAAAGACATTCAGCTGCTGGCTCAACGCGGGCGTCAGGCGTTTCTCGAATACGCGCCGATGCGGTTGCAGAGCGCCGACAACGGTGGCCGGGTTTATCGCAAGCTCAGCTACGGCCCGATGCTTGATGTGTTCGTGCTCGACATGCGCAGCTACCGCGATGGCAACGACGCCAATCTTGCCGACAAACCAGGGCCTACCACTGCGTTTCTGGGGCGCGAACAACTGGATTGGCTCAAGCGCGAACTGGCAGCTTCCACCGCACAGTGGAAAATCATAGCCGCCGACATGCCTATTGGCCTTGGCGTGCCGGATGGCGAAGTCAGCCCTGGCGTGGCGCGTTGGGAAGCCATCGCCAATGCCAACGACGGTGCGCCGAAAGGACGTGAGCTGGAGATGGCCGAGCTGCTCGGCTATCTGCGCGCGCAGAAGATCAAGGATTGTGTGTGGCTGACAGCGGACGTGCATTACTGCGCCGCGCATCACTATCAACCGGATCTGGCGGTGTTTCAGGATTTCGACCCGTTCTGGGAGTTCGTCGCCGGGCCGTTGAACGCCGGGACCTACGGGCCAAACGTGCTCGACAAAACCTTCGGCCCGGAGCTGGTATTTCAAAAGGCACCTACCGCGCAGAACATATCGCCGTTTGCCGGGTATCAGTTTTTCGGCGAAGTGAATATCGACGGGCAGACGTCCGAGCTGACCGTGACCCTGCGTGATCTGGACGGCGTGTCGGTGTTCGAGAAGAAGCTGGCCCCTGCGAAGGGTTGATGCGCAACCGGTTTATTGTGGGAGCGGACCTGTCCGCGAATACGCAGGTCGGGTTGCTGCACATGTATCGACTGCACGGGCCTCTTCGCGGACAGGTCCGCTCCCACGGTTTTCGTGTACCAGCCAGAGATCCACTCATCTCGCGCAAATCCCTGCCACATAACCCTTCGTGCTGACCTATCATTAGCCACCTAACGACAGGACAGGGTTTGCGCATGCTGGACATTTTTTCCGAGACCCTGGCTATCACCGCGCCGGTGTTCGCCATGTTGTTTCTGGGCGTGGTGCTCAAGCGCGTTGGCTGGATCAACGACAGCTTCATCCACACTGCGTCGGCGCTGGTGTTCAACTGCACCATGCCGGCGTTGCTGTTTCTGGGGATCATTCACGCCGATCTGCACGCCGCGTTGCAGCCGGGTGTGTTGATCTACTTCATCGTCGCCACGCTGGTGGGCTTCGCCATCGCTTGGGGCTGGGCAATTTACCGGGTGCCGTTCGCCGAGCGCGGGATCTACACCCAAGGCGCGTTTCGCGGCAACAACGGTGTTATTGGCCTCGCGCTGGCCGCCAGCATGTACGGCGATTACGGGATTTCGCTCGGGGCAATCCTCGCAGCCCTGGTGATCCTGTTCTACAACACCCTCTCCACGGTGGTGCTCGCCGTGTACAGCCCGGTGATCAAATCCGACCCTTGGAGCATTTTCAAAAGCGTGCTGGCCAACCCGCTGATCATCAGCATCGTGCTGGCCACGCCGTTCGCCTACTTCTCGATCCCTTTTCCCAAGTGGCTCGACACGTCTGGCAGCTATCTGGCGCAGATGACCTTGCCGCTGGCGTTGATGTGCATCGGCGGCACGTTGTCCCTTAAATCGTTGCGTG
This sequence comes from Pseudomonas rosaeacicularis, assembly GCF_057128745.1. Classification (NCBI taxonomy): domain Bacteria; kingdom Pseudomonadati; phylum Pseudomonadota; class Gammaproteobacteria; order Pseudomonadales; family Pseudomonadaceae; genus Pseudomonas; species Pseudomonas rosaeacicularis. The sequence goes on along the minus strand of NZ_JBSKHT010000023.1, from coordinate 14,756 downwards.
AGAGCGGCGGTTTGGTGATCAGTGCCAGCCTGATGAAGATGGTCTGGCTGCCGATCATCTGCACCTTCGGCGCCTGGGCCCTGGGTTTTCGCGGCGCGGAGCTGGGGATATTGTTTCTGTACTTCGGCGCCCCGACGGCATCGGCCAGTTACGTCATGGTGCGTGCGGCGAATGGCAATCACGAACTGGCCGCTGCGATCATCGTCATGACCACGCTGGCGGCGGCGGTGACGACCAATATCGGGATATTTGTTTTGCAGTGGGGTGGGTGGATTTAGCGGCAATCTGTAGGAGCCAACTTGTTGGCGAGGCGAGTTACCGGATGCTTCAGGTCCTACGCCTCGCGAACAAGTTCGCTCCTACAGAGACCGCCGATTCAGTGCTGGCGCCGCCACGCGCGGGCGGTGCTGATTGCCACACCGACTGCCAATACCGGCAGCACGTAGTGAATCATCAGATTTTCCAGGCGGTCAGCCAGCGGCATGCCTGTTGTGAACGATACGATGTGCAGCCCGTACACCACGTACAACGCCAGCAACAGCAGGCCTTCGATCCGCGTGACCCGATAGCCCGAGTAAAACAGCGGCAGGGTCAAAGCGGCCGCAGCCAGCATCACCGGCAAATCAAACACCAGCGCATTGGGCGAGATGGTCATCGGCTCCGGGCTGATCAGTGCGGTCGCGCCCAACACCCCCAGCAGGTTGAACAGATTGCTGCCGATCACGTTGCCCACGGCGATGTCGCGCTCGCCACGCAGGGCGGCGATCAGCGAGGTCATCAATGCCGGAAGCGAGGTGGCGATGCCGATCACCGTCAAGCCAATCACCCGTTCCGACAGCCCCAGATCCTGAGCGATCACCGTCGCTGCGCTGACGAGAAAATGACTGCCGTAAATCATCAGCACCAGCCCGCCGATCATCATCGACAGGCGCCCGATCATCGGGCGGATTCGGCGTTTGGATTGATCGGGCACCGGGCTGAAATGTCTTGTGCCGTGGGCGAACTGACGCAGCACGATCACCAGATAGCCCCCCAGGGCAAGCAGTAGAATCACGCCATCGAGGCGGCTGAGCACGCCATTCCATGCCAGTACGGCCGCCAGTGCAGTGGCGGCGATCATCAGCGGAATGTCGACCCGCACCAGTTGCCGGGCGACCCGCAGCGGAATGATCAGCGCGGCCAGACCAAGGGTTACCAGTACGTTAAAAATGTTGCTGCCGATCACGCTGCCAATTGCGATGTCGCTGCTGCTGGAAAACGCTGCCTGTAGCCCGACAGCCATTTGCGGCGCGCTGCTGCCCAACGCCACTACCGTAAGGCCGAGAAACAAAGGTCGGGTTTGCAGAATCACCGCCAGCCCCACGGCGGCACGTACCGACAATTCAGCGCCGAATATGAGTAACAGGAGGCCGCCAATCAGCTCAATCAGGTTGGGCAGTGGCAGGGTCGATAATTCGAGAATTGCGAGTACCTGTTCAGGTCAGTGAAACATTGAAATTCAGTCCAGCGCTTGCACGCGGACCTTGGCCGTACCGCTGCGCAGCATGCCCAGTTGCTCGGCGGCGGCGCGTGATATGTCGATCAGGCGTCCGCGAGCGTGCGGGCCGCGGTCGTTGATGCGTACCACGACCTTTCGGTCGTTGGCCAGGTTAGTGACCTGCACCCGGGTGCCAAACGGCAGTTGGCGATGCGCTGCGGTGAAGCTGCTTTGATCGAAGCGTTCGCCGCTGGCAGTCCGCTTGCCCTGGTGCCGGGCACCGTAATAGGACGCGCTGCCGGAGGCGTTGTAACCGTGTGGATCGATGAGGCCGTCGCTGGCACAACCGGCCAGCAGGGAAAGCAGGGCGCAAGCGCCGAGAAGCCGCAGCATGAGTGGCAGTCCTTGATCGTATTGAGCCTCAGGACACCTGTAGGAGCTGCCGAAGGCTGCGATGCGGTGTTTCATGGGAAATCGCATCGCAGCCTTCGGCAGCTCCTACAGGTTATGCATCATCCTGCGAGGCTGTTTGGCTTAACCTTCCAGCTTGCTCTTCAACAGTTCGTTGACTTGCTGCGGGTTGGCTTTGCCTTTGGACGCTTTCATCGCCTGACCCACGAAGAAACCGAACATCTTGCCGCGCTTGGCTTCGTCTGCCGCGCGATACTGTTCGACCTGCTCGGCATTGGCTGCCAGCACTTCGTCCAGCATCGATTCGATGGCGCCGCTGTCGGTGACTTGTTTCAGGCCGCGCTTCTCGATGACTTCATCGGCGCTGCCTTCACCATTGGCCATGGCCTCGAACACCATCTTGGCAATCTTGCCGGAAATGGTGTTGTCAGTGATGCGCAACAGCATGCCGCCCAACTGTTCGGCGCTGACCGGCGACTCATCGATTTCGACGCCTTGTTTGTTCAGCAACGAACCCAGCTCAACCATGACCCAGTTGGCCGCCAGTTTTGCGTCGCCGCCGATGCTGACCACTTTTTCGAAGTAGTCGGCTTGCTCGCGGCTGGAGGCCAGCACGCTGGCGTCGTAGACCGACAGCCCGAACTGCGACTGGAAGCGCTCGCGTTTTTGCGGCGGCAACTCCGGCAATGTCGCGCGCACCTGATCAAGGAACGAGTCCTCGATGATCACCGGCAACAGGTCAGGATCAGGGAAGTAACGGTAGTCGTTGGCTTCCTCTTTGCTGCGCATGGCGCGGGTTTCGTCTTTGGCCGGATCGTAAAGACGGGTCTGCTGGATAACCCGGCCGCCGTCTTCGATCAGCTCGATCTGACGCTGGATTTCGCTGTTGATCGCTTTTTCGATGAAGCGGAACGAGTTGACGTTCTTGATCTCGCAGCGAGTGCCGTACTCGACCTGACCTTTGGGGCGGATCGACACGTTGCAGTCGCAGCGCAGCGAACCTTCGGCCATGTTGCCGTCGCAAATACCCAGATAACGAACCAGCGCGTGCATCGCCTTGACGTATGCCACCGCTTCTTTGGCCGAACGCATGTCCGGCTCGGACACGATTTCCAGCAGCGGTGTGCCCGCGCGGTTCAGGTCGATCCCGGTCATGCCGCTGAAGTCTTCGTGCAAGCTTTTGCCAGCATCTTCTTCCAGGTGCGCGCGGGTTACGCCGATGCGCTTGATCGTGCCGTCTTCCAGAGTAATGTCCAGGTGGCCTTTGCCAACGATCGGCAATTCCATCTGGCTGATCTGGTAGCCCTTGGGCAGGTCCGGGTAGAAGTAGTTCTTGCGGGCGAACACGTTGTGCTGGCCGATCTCGGCGTCGATGGCCAGGCCAAATTTGACCGCCATCTGAACCGCTTCCTTGTTCAGCACCGGCAGCGAACCGGGCATGCCCAGATCAACGAGGCTGGCCTGGGTGTTGGGCTCGGAACCGAACGTTGTGGAGCTACCGGAGAAAATCTTCGATTGTGTGGTGAGCTGGGTATGAATCTCCAGCCCGATCACGACTTCCCATTGCATGTTTTTTCTCCTTAGAAGCCAGCCGGCGAGCGGGTGTGCCAATCAGTTACCTGTTGGTATTGGTGGGCAACATTTAACAGGCGGCCTTCCTGGAAATACGGCGCGAGCAATTGCACGCCCACCGGCAGACCGTCAGCGAAGCCCGCAGGCATCGACAGACCCGGCAGACCCGCAAGGTTGGCGGTGATGGTGTAGAAATCTTCCAGATACGCAGAAATCGGGTCGTTGTTCTTGGCGCCGATTTTCCAGGCCGGGTTGGGCGTGGTCGGGCCGAGGATCACATCGACTTCAGCGAATGCGCTCATGAAGTCGTTCTTGATCAGGCGACGGATTTTCTGCGCTTGCAGGTAGTAGGCGTCGTAGTAGCCGGCCGACAGCGCGTAAGCCCCGACCATGATCCGGCGCTGCACTTCGGGGCCAAAACCCTCGGCGCGGGAGCGCTTGTACAGATCGGTCAGGTCTTTGGGGTCTTCGCAGCGATAGCCGAAGCGCACGCCGTCGAAACGCGAAAGGTTGGAGGACGCCTCTGCCGGCGCGATCACGTAATAAGCCGGGATTGCATGTTGCAGGTTCGGCAGGCTGACTTCCTTGACCACTGCGCCGAGCTTTTTAAGCTCTTCGACGCTGGCCATGACCAGATCGGCGATACGCGGATCGAGACCGGCGCCGAAATACTCTTTCGGCACGCCGATGCGCAAACCTTGCAGCGAGCCGTTGAGGCTGGCGGCGTAGTCGGGCACCGGTTCGTCGATGCTGGTGGAGTCATTGGTGTCAAAACCGGCCATGCCTTGCAGCAGCAGGGCGCAGTCTTCGGCAGTGCGCGCCATTGGGCCGGCCTGATCGAGGCTGGAGGCGTAGGCGATCATGCCCCAGCGCGAGACGCGACCATAGGTGGGCTTCAAACCGGTGAGGTTGGTCAGTGCAGCCGGCTGACGGATCGAGCCGCCGGTGTCGGTGCCGGTCGCGGCAGGCAACAGACGCGCTGCCACTGCCGCAGCCGAACCGCCGGACGAGCCGCCGGGTACGTGCTCAAGGTTCCACGGGTTTTTAACCGGACCATAGTGGCTGGACTCGCTGGCCGACCCCATGGCGAATTCGTCCATGTTGGTCTTGCCCAGGGTCACGGTGCCCGCAGCGGCCAATTTGGCAACGACCGTGGCATCGTACGGCGCCTTGAAGTTGTCGAGCATCTTCGAGCCACAACTGGTGCGGATGCCCTTGGTGCAGAACAAGTCCTTGTGGGCCAGCGGTACCCCCAGAAGAGCGCCGTTTTCGCCAGCGGCACGGCGTGCGTCCGCAGCTTGCGCCTGTGTGATAGCCAGGTCTTGGGTGATGGAAATGAAGCTGTTGATCTGCGGGTCGAGCTGAGCGATGCGCGTCAGCAGCGAGCGGGTCAATTCTTCGGAAGAAAATTTCTTGTCGGCGAGTCCGCGAGCGATCTCTGCCAGTGTCAAATCGTGCATTACGGGCACATTCCCTTAGTCGATGACTTTCGGAACCAGATAAAGGCCGTCTTGGACCGCTGGTGCGATGGCTTGATACGTGTCACGGTGGTTGCCTTCGGTGACTGCGTCTTCTCGCAGGCGTTGAGAGGCTTCAAGCGGGTGCGCGAGTGGTTCGATACCGGTGGTATCAACCGCTTGCATCTGGTCGACAAGTCCCAGAATGCTGTTAAGTGCCTCGGTAGTACGTGGTATATCAGCGTCATTCAAGCCAAGTCGGGCCAGATGGGCGATTTTTTCCACGTCGGAGCGATCAAGCGCCATGGGGTTCTCCAGTGGAATGCGTAGGGCATGCGCCGTACGTCAGATTGCGGAACACTACACGCTTTAAACGGTCATAGGCCGCGAACGTCGAGGGTAGTGCTCGGAAAAACAGCCAATTTAACATATTGGCTCCTTGCCCAAAATCCCTGTCGTTGTTAGAGTTTGCCGCACTTTTTTACCCACGCGTTCCCTAGGGTCCCTTTCCCATGTTCAAGAAACTGCGTGGCATGTTTTCCAGCGATCTTTCCATCGACCTGGGCACTGCCAACACCCTTATTTACGTGCGTGAGCGCGGTATTGTCCTGAACGAGCCATCGGTTGTGGCCATTCGGACCCACGGAAATCAGAAGAGCGTTGTTGCTGTCGGGATGGAAGCCAAGCGCATGCTGGGCCGTACCCCGGGCAACATCGCCGCCATTCGTCCGATGAAAGACGGCGTGATCGCCGACTTCAGCGTGTGCGAAAAGATGCTGCAGTACTTCATCAACAAGGTTCACGAGAACAGCTTTTTGCAGCCCAGCCCTCGCGTGTTGATTTGCGTACCGTGCAAATCCACTCAGGTCGAGCGTCGCGCCATTCGCGAATCGGCACTCGGCGCTGGTGCCCGTGAAGTATTCCTGATCGAAGAGCCAATGGCCGCTGCCATCGGTGCCGGCCTGCCGGTTGAAGAAGCCCGCGGTTCGATGGTTGTCGACATCGGCGGCGGCACTACTGAAATTGCTCTGATCTCCCTGAACGGTGTGGTCTACGCCGAATCCGTACGTGTAGGCGGCGACCGTTTCGACGAAGCGATCATCACTTACGTGCGCCGTAACTACGGCAGCCTCATCGGTGAATCCACCGCCGAGCGCATCAAGCAGGAAATCGGTACGGCCTACCCAGGCGGCGAAGTGCGTGAAGTCGACGTACGCGGCCGTAACCTGGCAGAAGGCGTACCACGTGCATTCACCCTGAACTCCAACGAAGTGCTGGAAGCGTTGCAGGAATCCCTGGCAACCATCGTTCAGGCCGTGAAAAGCGCGCTGGAGCAATCCCCGCCAGAATTGGCATCGGACATCGCCGAGCGCGGCCTGGTCCTGACCGGTGGCGGCGCTTTGCTGCGCGATCTCGACAAGTTGCTGGCTCAGGAAACCGGGCTGCCGGTCATCGTCGCCGAAGACCCGCTGACCTGTGTTGCCCGTGGCGGTGGTCGTGCGCTGGAAATGATGGACAAACACACCATGGACCTGCTCTCCAGCGAGTAACGCGCTAGAGTTGCAACTGTGATGAACCCGACAGGCGGCACCCCCGGTGTTGCCTGTGTGTTCGTTGTGTCGACGACACCCTTTGGAGTTCAAAGTCTGTCAGTCTGTAGTTTCCGTCAATCTGCACCGGGCCGGTTTCATGTCGCATGAATAAGCACAACCCATCGAAGCGCAATCCGTTGAACGCATGCCTGGAAGGAGCGGCCTATTAAACCGCTTTTCTCAAAGGGCCCCTCGCTGGGCGTTCGTCTGCTGGTGCTGGTCGTGCTATCCGTTGCGGTCATGGTCGTGGATGCGCGTTTCACCTTGCTCAAGCCTGTCCGTAGTCAGATGTCGCTGGTGCTGATGCAGTCCTACTGGATCGCCGACTTGCCGGAGCGTCTGTATCAAGGCGTTGCCAGCCAGTTTGGCAGCCGCACGGAACTGGCCGCCGACAACGAAAAACTCAAAACCGAAAACCTGCTCCTGCAAGGACGCCTGCAGAAGCTCGCGGCCCTGACCGAGCAGAACGTACGTCTGCGCGAACTGCTCAACTCTTCGGCGCTGGTTAACGAAAAAGTTGAAGTGGCCGAGTTGATCGGCATGGACCCCAACCCTTTCACTCATCGCATCATCATCAACAAGGGTGAGCGCGATGGCGTAGTGCTGGGTCAGCCGGTGCTCGATGCCCGCGGGCTGATGGGGCAGGTGGTCGAATTGATGCCGTACACCTCTCGCGTTCTCCTGCTGACCGACACCACCCACAGCATTCCGGTGCAGGTGAATCGCAACGGGCTGCGCGCCATTGCCAGCGGCACCGGCAACCCCGAGCGTCTCGAATTGCGTCATGTCGCCGACACCGCTGACATCAAGGAGGGCGACCTGCTGGTCAGTTCCGGCCTGGGTCAGCGCTTCCCGGCGGGTTATCCGGTAGCGACCGTGAAAGAAGTGATTCACGACTCCGGGCAACCATTTGCCATCGTGCGAGCGGTGCCGACGGCAGCGTTGAACCGTAGCCGGTATCTGTTGCTGGTGTTCTCCGATGGGCGCTCGCCGGAAGAACGCGCCGCCGATGCCGCGCAACAGCAGGAATCTCTGGATCACCCTTCGGCCGATCCTGCCGTCGTGCCGTCGGCAACGTTGCCCGCCACCACTCCCGCCACCGCCACAGCCGCAAAGCCCGGCGCCACGACGCCAGCCAAACCGGCCTCGACTCCGGCAGCAACTCCCGCTGCTACGCCAGCCGCTGCACCCACCAAGACACCTGCTACCAAACCGGTAGCCAAACCGCCTGCCAAGCCTGCCGCCACCAAGCCGCCCGCGACTGCGCCTGCTGCATCAGCGCCTACGCGTGAATCAACGCGGCAGAGGGAAGAATAATGGCTCGTCATGCCCCCGCGAGAAACGGCTGGGTCGTCTGGTTGACCTTCGCTATTGGCCTGTTGCTGAGCGTTTCGCCGCTGCCGCAGTTCATGGAAATCTTTCGTCCGCTTTGGCTCGCGCTGCTGCTGGCGTTCTGGGCTTTGGCCCTGCCACACAAGATCGGCATGGTCACCGCCTGGATGCTCGGGCTGGCAGAAGATGTGCTGTATGGCACGCTGCTGGGCCAGAACGCGCTGATCCTGACCCTGATTACGTTTTTGGTCCTGTCGCTGCAACAGCGTTTGCGCATGTTCCCCATGTGGCAGCAGTGCTTGGTGATTCTGGTGATTTTCGGTCTGGCGCAGTTGGTCCAGTTGTGGCTCAGTGCCCTGACCGGTAACCGCCAACCGACTCTCGCTCTGGTGTTGCCGGCATTGGTCAGCGCATTGTTGTGGCCATGGGTGAGCTATGGTCTGCGCGGCTTGCGTTTGCGATTGAAGATAAATTGAGGGTTTCGCCGCCTTGCGCTTTTGATTCTGGCCGGAGGCCGTAGGAGCGAGGCTTGCCCGCGATCTGGCGCGCAGCGGCAGCAAACCCAGTGCATGCGGTGTATCTGAACGCCCGAGTCGCATGATTTTGCTGCCGGTTCCCGGCAGATCGTGAGCAAGCTTGCTCCTACGCCCTCCGGGCAGAAGCGAGACCGGGGGTAGAACAGAGGAAGCGTCACTGTTTTCAAGCAACACGAAGCCGATATTCACTGACACGGAGACGTCCCATGCCCCAACTTCACCTGGCCTCTGGCTCACCTCGCCGCCGTGAATTGCTGACTCAAATCGGCGTGACGTTCACCGTTCTTAGCGCCGACATCGACGAAACCCCACTCAACGACGAAACCCCGACCGCCTATGTCGAGCGCCTGGCGCGTGGCAAAGCTGACGCCGGCCTGCTGTTTCTCGCCAACGATCCCGCTTACTCGAGCGCCTGCGTACTGGGCGCGGACACCGCGGTAGTGCTCGACGGCAAGATTCTCCGCAAACCGGCAGACGAAGCAGACGCCCTGGCGATGCTCGGCGCATTGTCCGATCGCGAACATGAGGTGCTGACCGCCATCGCCGTGGTCGACCAGCAGCGCTGCGAAACCCGTATCGTCAGCAGCCGCGTGAAGTTTCGCGCGATAGCCGCCGAGGAGGCGAGTGCCTACTGGGCCAGCGGCGAACCCAAGGACAAAGCCGGCAGCTACGCGATTCAAGGCTTGGCCGCCGTTTTCGTCGAAAGCCTCAATGGCAGCTATTCCGCAGTGGTCGGCCTTCCACTGTGCGAAACCGCAGAAATCCTCCAGCGTTTCGGCATACCCTGTTGGCAATGCCTGGAAGGTAAAACGTCATGAGTGAAGAGATTCTGATCAACATCACGCCGATGGAATCGCGCGTGGCAGTGGTTGAAAACGGAGTGTTGCAGGAAGTCCACGTCGAGCGCACCCAGCGCCGCGGGATCGTCGGCAATATCTACAAGGGCAAGGTCGTGCGGGTTTTGCCGGGGATGCAGGCAGCCTTCATCGACATCGGCCTGGACCGCGCTGCGTTCATCCATGCATCGGAAATCTCCATGCGCGAAGGCCCGGCAGTGGAGGGCATCGCTTCGCTAGTGCATGACGGGCAGAGCCTTGTGGTGCAAGTCACCAAGGACCCGATCGGCAGCAAAGGCGCACGCCTCACGACACAACTGTCGATCCCCTCGCGGTATCTGGTGTACATGCCGCGCACTGCCCATGTTGGCATCTCGCTGAAAATCGAAGACGAAGCCGAGCGTGAGCGCCTGAAAAAGGTCGTCAGCGACTGCGTGGCGCAGGAAGGCATCAAGGAGACGGGCGGGTTCATTCTGCGCACGGCGGCAGAAGGTGCTGGCGCCGACGAAATCCTGATGGACATCCGCTACCTGCGCAGGCTGTGGGACCAGATTGGCGAGCAGATCAAAACCATTGGCGCGCCAAGCGTTATTTATGAAGACCTTGGCCTGGCGCTGCGCACATTGCGCGACCTGGTGAGCCCGCGCATCGAGAAGATCCGCATTGACTCGCGGGAAACCTTCCAGAAGACCACTCAGTTTGTCGCTGAACTGATGCCGGAAATCGCTGATCGCCTGGAGCACTACCCCGGGGAGCGGCCGATTTTCGACCTGTACGGCGTTGAGGATGAAATCCAGCGTGCGCTGGAGCGCAAGGTGCCGCTCAAGTCCGGCGGCTATCTGGTGATCGATCCAGCTGAAGCCATGACCACTATCGACGTCAACACTGGCGCGTTCGTGGGGCATCGCAATCTCGAAGAGACCATCTTCAAAACCAATCTGGAAGCGGCAACCGCCATTGCCCGGCAGATGCGCCTGCGCAACATGGGCGGGATCATCATCATCGATTTCATCGACATGGAAGACGCCGAACACCAGCGTCAGGTCCTGCGCACGTTGGAAAAACAGCTCGAACGCGATCACGCCAAGACCAACATCATCGGGATCACCGAGTTGGGCCTGGTGCAGATGACGCGCAAGCGCACCCGCGAAAGCCTTGAGCAGGTGCTGTGTGAGCCATGCGCCTGTTGTCAGGGACGTGGCAAGCTGAAAACACCTGAAACCATCTGCTATGAAATATTTCGCGAGATCCTGCGCGAAGCCCGTGCCTATCAGGCGGTTGGATATCGCGTCCTGGCCAACCAGAAAGTGGTTGATCGATTGCTCGACGAAGAGTCTGGCAATGTGGCGGAGCTCGAGGCGTTTATCGGCCGCACTATCCGTTTTCAGGTCGAGACCATGTATTCGCAGGAACAATACGACGTTGTGCTGCTCTGACTGAACGTGAACGCCCCGTGCCATGAATGACGGGGTGACGAAAAACAGAAAATGCGCCTGACGGGCCGACGGCATGGATGCCCTCTAAAGAGAATGTTGCGTGGCAAATGAGCACTTACCGGACGTACCTACACCTGCAGGATTGAGCCGGTTGCGATTTGCCCACGTCCTGCGCGGAGGCGCGGCGACATGGAGCGTCTGACCCGTTTTCTCGCGAGCCTTTTGCGCTGGTGCCTGAGTCTTTGCGCGTTGGTGGTCGTGTTGACTGCGCTCTATGTCAGCGTCGGGCGCCAACTTGCGCCGATGGTGGCCGAGTACCGCGTCGAGGTGCAAAACAAAGCGCAGGCTGCGATCGGGATGCCGCTGAGCATCGGGCGTCTCGAGGGGAGCTGGAGCGGTTTCGTACCGGTCTTCGTCGCCCATGATGTGATGGTGGGCGAGGGTGCCAGCGCCGTGCGACTCGATCAGGTCCGCGCCGTCCCCGACCTCTGGAAAAGCCTGACAGCACAGGAAGTGCGGATTGCCAACGTCGAACTCGACGGCTTGCAAGTCAGCCTCAGTGAGGACCAGAGCGGTCATTGGTCGTTGCAGGGCTTGCCGATCAGCAATGACAAACCTCTGGACCCGGAACAAGTACTGACGCAGATGCAAACGGTCTCGCGACTGTCGCTGTTCGACAGCCAGATTACCTTGCAGCCATTTGCCCAGGCGCCGCTGACACTGACTTATGTCAGCCTGACCCTCAAAACCGGCAGCAGCCATCAACGTCTGGATGCTCGGCTGACCTTGCCGGACGGCCAGCCCCTGGCGCTGAACGTCAACGCCCGCGTGCAGGCAAAACAATGGCGTGAAGGCGAAGCCGACGCCTACTTGAGCCTGCCACAAAGCGACTGGGCGCAGTGGTTGCCCAAAAGCCTAACCCGCGACTGGAAAGTAAAATCGCTTAAAGCCGGTGGCGAATTCTGGTTGAGCTGGGGCAGGGGCGCTGTGCAAAGCGCGGTTGCGCGGCTCAACGCCCCACTGATCAAAGGCGCCTACGCCGACCGTAAGCCGCGCAAGATCGAAAATCTGGCGCTCAACGCGTGGGCTCAGCGCAACGACACGGGCCTTGCGATATCGCTGGATTCTCTGGCCATGAATTTGGGCGACAAGCGCTGGGAAAGCCGGATTCAGGTCCAGCAGACCGCAGCGACCGTAGACAGTGAAGAAGTCTGGCACCTACAGGCCGACCGGCTTGATCTGACGCCGATCACTCCGCTCCTCGACGCCTGGGCACCGTTACCGGACAAGGTGATGGAGATAGTCGACCATCTGAAAGTTACCGGCGGCCTGCGCAACGCGCTTGTGGATTACCGGCCACAGGCCACTGGCGCCAAGCGGCTGAGCTTCGCTGCGAATCTGGACAAGGTCGGTTTCGACGCCTATCACGGGGCGCCCGCCGCAGGGAATGTCACCGGCTCGATCAGCGGTGATCTGGGACAGGGCGAGCTGCGCCTGAACACTGACGACTTCATGCTGCACCTTGACCCGATTTTCGCCAATGAATGGCGCTACAAACATGCCGAAGCCCGATTGACCTACGCGCTGGACGATCAAGGTTTCACCCTGATCGCGCCGTACATCAAGGTGCTCGGCGATGAAGGCAAGATCGCCAGCGACTTCCTGATTCGGCTGCATTTCGATCACAGCCAGGAAGACTACATGGACCTGCGCGTTGGCATGGTCGATGGCGATGGTCGCTACACCTCCAAATACCTGCCTGAAGTGCTGAGCCCGGCCCTTGATGAGTGGCTGCGCACGGCGATCTTGAGCGGCAATGTCGATCAGGGCTTCTTTCAGTACCAGGGATCAATAAACAAAAGCGCTTCGGACGTGTCACGGGTCATCAGCCTGTTCTTCAAAGTGCGCAATGCCAATCTGGCGTTCCAGCCAGGCTGGCCGCAACTGACCGGCGTTGATGGCGATGTGTTTGTCGAGAACAGCGGCGTGCGTATTCGCGCCAGCAAAGGCAAGTTGCTCAACACTCAGGTCAGTAAAGTCTCGGTGGATGTGCCCCATGTGCCTGCTGGTCAGCCAAGCCATCTGCTAGTGGATGGCGATTTTGCCGGGGGCCTGGATGACGGCGTGAAGATTCTTCAGGAAGCGCCCATTGGCACCGCGCAGACCTTCGCCGGCTGGCAGGGCGACGGACCATTGCAGGGCCACATCAACCTCGACATCCCGCTGGTCAAAGGCCAGGAGCCGAAAGTCGTCGTGGATTTCAAGACCGATAGCGCGCGACTCAAACTGGCTGACCCGGTGCTTGAACTGACGCAGCTCAAAGGCGATTTCCGATTTGATTATGCCAAGGGCCTGAGCGGTAAGAACATCAAGGCGATAGCGTTCGAGAAACCGGTCACTGCCGAGATTTTCGGCGAAGGCAAACCGGGCGCTCCGGTGACACGCATCGCCGCCAGTAGCCAGATCAGCGTCAAGCGCCTGACCGATTGGCTCGGCGTCACCCAAACGCTGCCTGTGTCGGGCGACTTGCCGTATCAGTTGCAGGTCACGTTGAACGGCAGTGACAGCCAGTTGCGGATCAATTCCAGTCTCAAGGGCTCGGCCATCGATCTGCCTGCTCCGTTCGGTAAGACCGCCGAAGAGGTGCGCGACAGCAATTTCAGCATGAACCTGCAAGGCGCAGAGCGGCGTTTCAACGCCGGTTACGGCAATCTTGCCAGCTTCGCGTTCGCAGCGCCGGGTGGCAAACTTGCCGATGGCCGGGGTGAGCTGTTTCTGGGTGAAGGCGGGGCCATTGTTCCCGAAGCCAAAGGCCTGAGGGTGCGTGGCTCGCTGGCGGAACTGGATATCGCGCCTTGGCAGGCGATGGTGCAGCGGTATGCCGGAGATGACCCTGGCGATAGCGCCAAGCAGTTGCTCAACAGTGTGGACTTGCAGATCGGTAAACTGACCGCCTTTGGCTCGACGCTTAATCAGACCAGCGTGCAGCTCAATCGCAAAGATGCCGCATGGGCGCTGGCGCTGGACAGTTCATTGATGAAGGGCACGGCTATGTTGCCCGATAGCAAAACGACGCCGATCGATATCAATCTGCTGTATGTGCGCCTCCCTGCACCTGACCCAACCGCTGCCGTGGTTGAAAACGCGCCGGATCCGCTGGCTGATGTAGATCCCCACAAGATTCCGTCCATGAACCTCAAAGTCACTCAGGTGTTCCAGGGTGATCAGCTGATGGGCGCTTGGTCGTTGAAAACGCGACCGACCGCTAATGGCATGCAGCTGGCCGATATGGACCTGGGCCTAAAAGGCATGTTGCTGCAGGGCAACGGCGGTTGGGAAGGTGCGCCGGGAGCGACCAGCAGTTGGTTCAAAGGTAAGGTCTCGGGCAAGAACCTGGGCGATATCCTCAAGGCTTGGGGTTTTGCGCCAACGGTCACCAGTGAAGACTTCGAAATGAACGCTGACGGTCGTTGGCCGGGATCGCCTGCATGGGTGTCACTCAAACGTTATTCCGGCAGCCTGGATGCGACGTTGCGCCGAGGTCAGTTCGTCGAAGTTGAAGGCGGTGCCGCAGCGTTGCGGGTGTTTGGTCTGCTCAACTTCAATTCCATTGGCCGCCGCTTGCGTCTGGACTTCTCGGACCTGGTGGGCAAAGGCTTGAGTTACGACAAGGTCAAAGGGCTGTTGGCGGCAAGCGATGGTGTTTACGTGACCCGTGATCCGATCACGTTGACCGGGCCTTCGAGCAACCTTGAGCTGAACGGTACATTGGACATGGTCAAGGACCGCGTTGACGCCAAGGTGTTGGTGACGTTGCCCGTGACCAATAACCTGCCGATTGCGGCCCTGCTCGTCGGCGCCCCGGCCATTGGCGGTGCCTTGTTTCTGGTCGATAAACTGCTGGGCGATCGCGTAGCGCGTTTTGCCAGCGTCCAGTACAAGGTCGAAGGCCCGTTGAAAGAGCCGAAAATCACCTTTGATAAGCCGTTCGAAAAGCCGCAGTAGCCTACGGTCTGCTTCTGCCGAAGGCCTGTAATTGGATGGACTCGCCCAAGCCGAGGCGTCTGTGCGCCACGGTGGCATTCTTATGGAAGCCAACGAACAGCG